>NZ_JAAGNB010000406.1:0-2535 GCF_010550475.1 Amycolatopsis sp. SID8362 | reverse complement strand
GCCCGCGTCGCCGGCGGCGGGCTGCACCCAGATCCGGTCGAACGGGCCTTCGGCGTGCAGGCGGGTGTTGGCGACGCAGTTGAGCGCGATCCCGCCCGCCAGCGCCAGGTCGCGCTGGCCGGTGGCCTCGTGCAGCCAGTCCGCCAGCTCCAGCAGGACGTCTTCGAGGACCTTTTGGACGCTCGCGGCGAGATCGGCGTGCCGCCGGGTGAGTTCCTCGCCGGGTTCCCGGCGCGGGGCCAGCTCCGCCAGGTTCACGCCGTGGGCGCGGAACCCGCCGTCGCCGGTCACGTGGACGTGCTCGCGGAGTGCGTCGAGGTACTCGGGCTTGCCGTAGGAGGCCAGCGCCATCACCTTGTACTCGTCGCTGGAGCGGGCGAAGCCGAGGTGCTCGGTGAGGTCTTCGTAGAGCAGGCCGAGCGAGTGCGGAAGGCGTTGCGCCGCCAGCTCTTTGCACCGCCCGTCGCGGTATTCGCCGGCCAGGTAGGAGGTGCTCTCGCCGCGGCCGTCGGCGACCAGCACGGCGCAGTCGCCGAACGGCGCGGCGAGCGCGGCCGAAGCGGCGTGCGCGACGTGGTGGCGGACGAACCGGACGATGCCCGGGTCGAGGCCGGGCAAAGCGGACTTGAGGAACATCGGCGCCCGCTGGGCGAATTCGGTCCGCAGCTCCTCGCCGCTCGGGTCGTGCCCGGGCAGGCCCGGCTCGACCAGCGCGGGGTCGTAGGAGTAGCCGACCGCGTCGAGGTCCTTCGCGGACAGTCCCGCCCGCTCCAGGCACCAGGCCGCGGCTTGGGCGGGTTGTTCCCAGGTGGAAAACGGCACCGCCTGCTTGCCGTGCTTGCGGCGGCTGAAGCGTTCTTCTTCGGCCGCGGCGACGACCTCACCGTCGACGACCAGCGCGGCGGCCGGGTCGTGGAAAACGGCGTTGATCCCGAGGATGCGCATCGACCTGCCTCTGGCGTTCCGGTGCGGACCCTCGCCGGTCCGCTCTCGCCTATAGCGCTACCCGGCGAAGTCACCCATAAACGAAGTCCCTGGGCGTCGCTACTCAACGCAGCGGCGCCCGGCGGAACCACGCCACGGTGCGGCGCAGGCCGTCGTCCGCGTCGACCTTCGGCTCCCACCCCAGGACGTCCCGCGCGAGCGAGATGTCGGGGCACCGGCGCTTCGGATCGTCGGCGACCGCGTCGATCTCCTCGATGGGCGAGCCGGACCCGGTGATGTCCCTGATCCACTCGGCGACCTGGCGGACGGTCAGCTCGTGCGGGTTCCCGATGTTGACCGGCCCGGGGTGGCCGGAACGCGCGAGCTCCAGGAGGCCGCGGGCGGTGTCTTCGACGTAGCAGATGGACCGCGTCTGCTCGCCCGTGCCGGTGACCGTGATCGGCTCGCCCTTGAGCGCCTGGCCGACGAAGGCGGGGATCATCCGGCCGTCGTGGGCGCGCATGCCGGGGCCGTAGGTGTTGAAGATCCGCGCGATACCGGTGTCGACGCCGTGCTCCCGGCGGTAAGCCGACGTCAGTGCTTCGGCGTACCGCTTGGCTTCGTCGTAGACGCTGCGCGGGCCGATCGGGTTGACGTTGCCCCAGTACTCTTCGCGCTGCGGGTGTTCCAGCGGATCGCCGTAGACCTCGCTGGTGGACGCGAGGACGAAGCGGGCGTCGTCGCGGCGGGCCAGTTCGAGGGCGTTCTCCGTGCCGTGCGAACCCGCGCGCAGTGTCTCGAGCGGCAGCGCGAGGTAGTCGCGCGGCGACGCGGCCGAGGCCAGGTGGAAGACGACGTCCGCCCGGCCGGGCAGCGGCATCGGGTGGGTGACGTCGTGGCGCAGGAACCGGAACCGCTCGTGGCGGCGCAGGCCGTCGAGGGTGTCCGCCGAGGACGTCGCGAGGTTGTCCACGGCGATCACTTCGAGGCGTTGGGCGAGCAGCAGCTCGCACAGGTGCGCGCCGACGAAGCCGGCACCCCCGGTCACCACCGCGCGTTCGAACCGCCTGGCCACTCCCGGATTCGTCATGCCGCAGCGGCTACCCGGCGGCGACGGCGGCAAACCCGTGTAAGGCCACCGCGAGCGGGTACGCGGCGGAGCATGCGAGTTCTGCTCACCGGATGGGCCAGTTTCCTGCACGGCGAAGCGACCGCGGGGGACGTCCTCAGCTTGCGCGCGGCGGGTGACGCGCTGGCGCGCGCGGGTATCGGCCACGACGTCGCGTGGAGCCCGGGGTTCCGCCCCGGGGACCGGCACCTGCCCGACGCGCCGCCGTCGGACTACACGCACGTGGTGTTCGCCTGCGGCCCGGTGCACGGGCCGCAGGTGCGTTCGCTGCACGAGCGCTACGCGGCCTGCCGCCGAATCGCCGTCGGCGTGTCCGTGCCCGACCCGGCCGACCCGGCGGTGACCGGCTTCCACCGCGTCCTCCCGCGTGACGACGGCGCCACCGCCGACCTCTCCCTGGCCGCGTCCGTGGCGGAGAAGCCGGTGCTCGGCGTGGTTCTCGCGCCGCACCAACCGGAATACGGCGGCGCGGGCCGCCACGA
>NZ_JAAGNB010000352.1:0-7609 GCF_010550475.1 Amycolatopsis sp. SID8362 | reverse complement strand
GGGCGAGGAGGCTCGCGCCGTCCGGTCCGGCCCAGCCGTCGAGCAGGATGACGTGTCCGACGGCGCCGGGGCGCGCGTCGGCCGCCTCCCGCACGACCAGGCCGGCGTAGCTGTGCCCGACCAGCACGGCTTTTTCGCCGTCCGGCAGGGCGTCGAGGACCGCGCCGACGTCGTCGTGGAGGCCGCCCGCGCCGAGTTCCGGGGTGATCGTGCGCGCGCCCGCGGCGTGCAGGTGGGGTACGACCCCGTCCCAGGCCCACGGTCCGTGCCAGGCACCGTGGACGAGGACGAAGGTGGCCGCCGGGCTCACGCCGGCCCGCCCACGGTCAGCACGACCTTGCCGACCGTCCGTCCACTCGCGACGATCCGGTGCGCCTCGACCGCTTGCGACAGCGGCAGTTCGCGGCCGACGTGCACCTTGAGCGCGCCTTCGCGCGCCAGATCCGCCAGCGCGGCGAGGCCGACGTGGTCCGGCTCGACCAGGAACCCGGACGCGCGGACACCCAGTTCCGCCGCCCGCTCGCGCATCCCGGGGGTCCACGCGCTCTGGGCGTTGACCAGGATCCCGCCCGGGCGAAGGCACCGGAGCGCGTCCAAAGCCGCGTCGCCGCCGAACATCTGGAGCACCACGTCGGTGTCGCGGACGGCCGCGGCGACGTCGGTCGTGGTGTAGTCCACGACCTCGTCCGCGCCGAGCGCCGTCACGAACGCGTGCTTGGCCGCGCTGGCCGTGCCGATCACGTACGCGCCGAGCGCTTTCGCGATCTGGACCGCGAGGTGGCCGACGCCGCCGGCCGCGGCCGTGACCAGCACGCGCTGCCCGGGCCGGACCCCCGCCACGTCGACGAGCATCTGCCACGCGGACAGCCCGGCCAGCGGCAACGCGGCCCCCGCCGCGAAGTCGAGCTCGGCGGGCAGGGCGGCGAAGTGCCGCGCGGGCGCGGTGACGAACTCCGCGTAGGCGCCCGCGGCGCGCGGGAACCACGGCATCCCGAAGACCCGGTCGCCGGGCCGGAACCGCGTGGTGCCGTAGCCGGCCTCCGCCACCACGCCCGCGACGTCCCAGCCGTGGACGAACGGCAGGTCGAGGACGCGGTTGTAGGCCTGGCCCAGTGCCGTGTAGCAGTCGACCGGGTTCACGCCGGCCGCCCGCACCTCGACCAGCACCTCGCCGAAGACCGGCACCGGCGCCTCGGTCTCGACCAGTCTCATGCCGTCCGGTGAACCCCACTCGTCCTGGCGCACTGCTCGCATGCTCAGCTCCTTCGGTCAAACAATGTGGACGACCGTACTGGAACTTTTGCGTCTTGGCCACGATGTTTCAGTGGCTGAGGCGTACTTCCCAGTACGGCTGTCCACCCATCCGCTATGCTGACGGGGTGGACAAGCGGATCTTGCGCGGCATGCAGTCACGGCAGCTCGTCCTGGACCGGGCGATGAACATCGCCTCGGTGGAAGGACTGGAGAGCCTGTCCGTGCGGCGGCTGGCGGTCGAACTCGACGTCAGCAAGAGCGGGGTGTTCGCGCTCTTCGGGTCGAAGGAGGAGCTGCAGCTCGCGACCGTGCGGGCGGCGATCGAGGTCTTCGCGGCGAAGGTCGTCCGCCCGGCCAGGCGGACACCGGCGGGCATCCGGCGCGTCCGGGCACTCGGCGAGTCGTGGCTGCGCTACACCCGCCAGCCGGTGTTCGACGGCGGCTGCTTCTTCACCTCGGCGGCCGCCGAGTTCGACGCCCGCCCCGGCCGCGTCCGGGACACCATCGCCTCGGCCCGCCAAGACTGGCAGACCCTTTACGCGGCAACGACTTCCGAAGCGCAGGAGCTGGGCGAGATCGCCGCGGACGTCGACCCGGCCGACCTCGCGTTCGAACTCGACGCCCTGGCCCGCGTCGCCGCCGAAGACGCCGTGCTCTTCGACGACGACAGCCGCTACGACCGGGTCGCCCGCATCATGCTGGCCCGCCTCCGCGCGGTCGCGACCGACCCGGCCCTGCTTCACGAGGCCTAGTCAGCGGCGGATGACGGTGCTCGCCGCCGCGATGACCTCGCCGGTGTGACTGCTCTTCAGGTACCCGGTCGCCGTTTAGCCCGCGTTCTTCGCCGCTCGCCCCAGCCGCAGCGCGGAGACGAGGAAGAACACGCCGCCCAGCGTCGCGTAGCCGGCCAACGTCGTCAGTGACGCGCCGTCCTTCGCGGCCTGCAGGACGAACGAAGTGCCGGCCAGCACGGAGATCCCGCCACTGAGGATCATCGGCCACTGCCCGCCGAGGCCGCGCCGGGCGACGCCCACCACGAGCTGGACCGCGCCGGCCACGATCGCCCAGCTTCCCCACACGCGCAGCACGTCCGGGATGCCGGACGCGACGGCGAACGCCAGCCCGGCGCCGGCGAGCAGGCTGACCGCGACGTTCACGTACAGCCCCAGTGCCGGCCGGCCCGCGCCGGAGGACCGGGCGTCGACCACCGCGGCGGCGACGTCGAACAAGGGGTACAGCACCAGCAGCGTGACGCTGACCGGGCCGAGGCTCGACGCCGTGGTGAACAGCAGGCCGGCCCAGACGACGGCGAAGGCGAAGCGGGCGAAGTAGAGCCGTCGCAGGGACTGCGCGACGCCGTCGGCCGGCACGGTGCGGGTGGTCATGGGTGCTCCCGAAGTCAGGTAGACAGATCGTTCTATCTCGTGATGGCGACTATGGCAGCACCCAGCACATCCGTCAAGACCGACCGTTCTATCTGCTAGCCTGGGTGCAGCACCGCGAGGCAGGAGTTCACGTGTCCGAAGCCCGAGCCCGGCTGCTCTCCTCGGCGAGCCGGCTGTTCTACACCGAGGGACTCCACTCGGTCGGCATCGACCGGGTGATCGCCGACGCCGGCGTCACCCGCGCCACGCTGTACCGGCACTTCCCCAGCAAGGACGACCTGCTGGTCGCCTACCTGACCGAGGCCGACCACGCCATCCGCGCCCAGGTGGCCGCCGCCCGCGCCTCCGGCGGCGCCCCGGCCGACATCGTCCGCGCGGTCGCGACGTCGATCGCGGACGGCATCCGCTCCCCCGGCTTCCGCGGCTGCGCGTTCCTCAACGCCGCCGCCGAGTACCCCGACCCGGCCCACCCGGTGCACCAGGCGGTGCTCGCGCACCGGCAGTGGTTCCTGGAAACCGTCACCGAACTCCTGGCTGCGACCGGCGAACCCGCTCCCGGCCCGGCGGCCCGCCACTTCGTCCTCCTCCGCGACGGCGCCATGGCCGCGGGCTGCCTGACCGACCCGGTCCCGATCTGCGAGACCTTCCTGCGCGGCGTGGACGGAATCCTGGCGTACCGGGACACCCGCACCACGGCGAAGCCCTGACGGGCGGGTTCACGATCTGATGATCGCCGCGTCCCGCCGCGGCCGCGCATCGCACGGGGAAACCGCCCGCATGGGAAAACCGCCCGCCCGGGAGCCGCGCGCTCCCGGGCGGGCGGCGGCTCAGCCGACCTGCAGGTCGATGCAGGCGTAGAACGCGTTCGCCGTGTCTGCGACGTTCCACACCGCCAGCACCGTCTGGCGTCCGGTGTGGCCGGACAGGTTCACCTGGTGCGAAACGGTTTCCGGCGGCTGCTCGTTGTTGCCGCTGATGTCCGCGACCTTCTGGCCGCCGACGTAGTACTCGTAGTTCGCCGTGCGGTGGCGGGCGGTGAACGTCCACGTGAACGTCGCCGTCGTGCCGACCGGCGAGGCGTGCCAGCCCTTGCTGTCGTCGTTGAGCTCGGCGAACTGCGCGTTGCCGCCGTTGCAGGACTGCAGCCCCTTCGGGCCCTCGACGCTCTGGGGCTCGTACTTGATTTCGCCGCACGGCACCGTGCCCTGGGCGCACTGCGCCTGCCGGCTGGCCGGGGAGTTCACGTAGCCGTGCGCGCTCGCGACGCCGGCGGGGCTCACCACCACCAGTACCGGTGCCAGCAGGGCTCCCGTCGCGGCCGCGACCAGTTTGCGGTTCATCCCAGCTCCTTCGGGGACAGGCTCGCCTCCCGCCGGGCACGGCGAAGCCGCGGTCCGGGCCACCCGAGGAGGCCCGCCGCGACGGGATGTGGTGCGAGCGAAGGAAATTGTGGTCTAGACCATACGTCGCAAGGGCACTTAGGTCAACAGATGGCAAAGTGCCGGTTCATGTTGGTAAGACGCCAACCGTCACCCGGTGTTCCGGTCAGCGGGACCCGCCGGGGCGGACCGGTCGGCGGTCGCGGCGCGCGGGCCTCTAGGATCACGCCGGTGACCACCTACGACGACACTTTCGAGCACCTCGACGCCGCGGCCCTGCCGGAACGGCAGCAGAAGATCCTCGTGGCGATCCGGGACTGGGTGGTCCGGTACGGCTACTCCCCCAGCACCCGCGAAATCGGCGAAGCGGTCGGCCTGCAGTCGACGTCGTCGGTGTCGAAGCACCTGGCGAGCCTGGAGGACAAGGGGTTCCTGCGCCGCGGCGCGGGCGTGTCGCGCCCGATGGACGTCCGCGCGTTCCTCCACGGCAGCGCGCCGAGCCAGGACAGCGACTCGGTCCCGGTGCCCGTCGTCGGCGACATCGCCGCCGGTACCCCGATCTCGGCCGTCGAGCACGTCGACGACGTCCTCAAGCTGCCGCGCGACCTCACCGGGCGCGGCACCGTCTTCGGGCTGCGCGTGCGCGGTGACTCGATGATCGACGCCGCCATCTGCGACGGCGACATCGTCGTGGTCAAGCAGCAGCACGAGGCCCACTCGGGCCAGATCGTCGCGGCGATGATCGACGAGGAGGCGACGGTCAAGGTGTACCGCCGCCGCGACGGGCACGTCTACCTCGAGCCCCGCAACCCCGCCTACGACGTCATCGACGGCGACCGGGCGGCGATCCTGGGCGTGGTCGTCTCGGTGCTGCGCAGCGTCTGACGCGCTTCACCAGGTGACCGGCAGCTCGTACACGCCGTACACGGATCCGTCGTGCTTGAACGGGATCCGCTCGACGTCCGTCGCCAGCGCGAGCGTCGGGATCCGCCGGTAGAGCGTGCCGTAGACGACTTGCAGTTCGAGCCGGGCCAGCGGCTGGCCGAGGCACTGGTGGACGCCGAAGCCGAACGCGACGTGCCGGTGCGCGTCCCGGGTCAGGTCGAGCCGGTCGCCGCCGGGGAACGCCGCCGGGTCGCGGTTGGCGATGTCGTTGGCCATGATCAGGCCTTCGCCCGCCCGGACGGTCACCCCCGCGATCTCGATGTCCTCGAGCGCGACGCGGCGGCGGCCGTTGTGCGTGATGTTCAGGTACCGCAACAGTTCTTCGACCGCCGACGCGACCAGCGCCGGGTCGTCGGACTCGCGCAGCAGCGCCAGCTGGTCCGGGTGCTCCAGCAGGGCCAGCGTGCCGAGCGCGATCATGTTCGCCGTCGTCTCGTGGCCGGCGATGAGCAGGAGCACGCCCATCTGCGCCGCCTCGACCCGGGACAGCTCCCCGGCGCGCACGCGGGCCGCGAGCCCGGAAAGCAGGTCGTCCGCTGGGTTTTCGAGCTTCTCCCCCACCAGCCGGTCGAGGTAGCCGACGAGCGCCTGGTGCCCGGCCGCCCGTTCTTCCGGCTTCGCGTCCCGCCGGATGATGACCTTGCTGTTGTCCTGGAAGAAATCGTGGTCGGCGTAGGGCACGCCGAGCAGCTCGCAGATCACCAGTGACGGCACCGGCAGTGCGAACGCCTCGACGAGGTCGACCGGCTTCGGGCCGGCCAGCAGCGCGTCGATCCGGTCGTCGACGATCTTCTGCACGGCCGGGCGCATGGCGGCGGTGCGGCGGATCGTGAACGGCGCGGTCACCATCTTGCGCAGCCGCGCGTGTTCCGGGTTGTCCATCAGGATGAAGCTGATGCCGGTGCCGCCCTTCGGCAGCGGCGCCGGGCTCGGGTAGCCGGGGCGCGTGACGTCGGCGCTCACGCGGGGATCGGCCAGCAGCGCGCGCTGGTCGGCGTAGCGGGTCACCAGCCACGGCGTGCTGCCGTCCCACAGCCGGACGCGCGCGAGCGGCGCTTCGGCTTGCAGTTCGCGGGCCGCGGGCGGTGGGTCGAACGGGCAGCCGGCGGCGCGCGCCATCGGGAACCCGGGGATGTCGGCGGTGTTCGTCATCGGTCCTCCAGTTCGTGATCAGTCAACCGAAGGCTGCTACGCTAAGTCAAGCGACTGATTTAATTCGGACATCCCGACGGAGGACCCGTGCCCGACCCATCCGCCCCGGCCGTCGAGGCGCCGTCCCGCGCGAACCTCGTCGTGGGGGTCCTCGCTTTCGCGGGCATCGTCGTCTCGCTGATGCAGACGCTGGTCATTCCGCTGATCCCGGCGCTGCCCGGGCTGCTGCACGCCTCCGCGGCCGACGCGACCTGGGCCATCACGGCCACCCTGCTCGCGGGCGCGGTGGCGACACCGACGGTCGGCAGGCTCGGCGACATGTACGGCAAGCGGCGGATGCTGCTGCTCAGCCTCGGCGCGCTGGTGGCGGGTTCGGCGATCGGCGCGCTGTCCGACAGCCTGGCGCCGATGGTCGCCGGCCGGGCACTGCAGGGCCTCGCGGCCGGCGTCATCCCGCTCGGGATCAGCATCATGCGCGACGAGCTGCCCACCGAACGGCTCGGCTCGGCCACGGCGCTGATGAGCGCGTCCCTCGGCGTCGGCGGCGCGCTCGGCCTGCCGGCCGCGGCATTGCTGGCGGAAAACGCCGACTGGCACGTGCTGTTCTGGACCGCGGCCGCGCTCGGGCTGGTGGTGGTCGGCCTGGTCGTCGCGCTGGTGCCGGAGTCCCCGGTCCGCACCGGCGGCCGGTTCGACGTGCCGGGCGCGGCCGGGCTGTCGATCGCGCTGGTGTGCCTGCTGCTGGCGATTTCGAAAGGCGCCGACTGGGGCTGGGGCAGCGCGGCGACGCTGGGCCTGTTCGCGGCCGCGGTCGTCGTCCTGCTGCTGTGGGGCCGCTGGGAACTGCGGACCGCACGGCCGCTGGTGGACCTGCGCACGACCGCGCGGCGCCAGGTGCTGCTGACGAACATCGCGTCGGCGGTGTTCGGCTTCGCGATGTTCGCGATGTCGCTGGTCCTGCCCCAGCTCCTGCAGCTGCCGGCCGCGACCGGCTACGGCCTCGGCAAGTCGATGCTGGCGGTGGGCCTGGTGATGGCGCCGTCGGGACTGGTGATGATGGCGCTGGCCCCGGTGTCAGCGCGCGTTTCCCGCACGCGCGGCCCGAAGACGACGCTGATGCTCGGCGCGGTCGTCGTCGCGGCGGGGTACGCGCTGGGCATCGGGCTGATGAGCGCGACCTGGCAGCTCGTGGTCGTGTCGAGCGTCATCGGCGCGGGCATCGGGCTGGCGTACGGCGCGATGCCGGCGCTGGTGATGGGCGCGGTCCCGGTTTCGGAGACCGCGGCGGCGAACAGCCTCAACACGCTGATGCGCTCGATCGGCACGTCGGTCTCGAGCGCGACGGCGGGGCAGGTCCTCGCGCGGTGGACGATCGGCTTCGGACCGGTGACCCTGCCGTCGCAGAACGGCTTCCGGCTGGTGCTGGCGATGGGCTCGGCGGCGGCGTTGATCGCACTGGCGGTCGCGGCGTTCCTGCCCCGGCGGGCACCCGCG
>NZ_JAAGNB010000312.1:0-7305 GCF_010550475.1 Amycolatopsis sp. SID8362 | reverse complement strand
TCCCCCGCCGCGAGCACGCCGCTCTCCGCGGTGCGCAACCGCACCGCGACGGAGTCCTCGCCGTCGGCGCGGGCCAGGAACTCTTGCGCCACTTCGGTGATCCGGTCCTCGGCCGCTTCGCCGACGACGTCCGCGGCGAACTCCAGCGGCGTCAGCCCGGCCCGCCCGGCGAGGCTTTCCAGCTGCCGGGCGGCGTCGGCGGGCGTGCAGTGCAGGCGTTCCATCAGCACGCCCTTGGCCAGCTCGATCAGCGCGCGGCCGTCCGCGACGGCGTGCGCGTGGTCGACCTCGCCTCGCAGCCGGGCGACGGTGTCGGCGAGCCGGGCCAGGTTGGCGGACACCTCGGCCGGCGGCGACGGCACCGGGAGCGTCTCTTCTTCGGCGGTCACCCGATCACGCCGTCACGTGCCGCTTGATGCGGGCGATCAGGTCGTCCGCGTCGACCGGCTTGGTCACGTAGTCGGTCGCGCCGGAGGCGAGGCTCTTCTCGCGGTCGCCCGGCATCGCCTTGGCCGTCACCGCGACGATCGGGATGCCGGCGTGCTCGGGCATCGCGCGGATCTTCGCGGTCGCGGTGTAGCCGTCCATCTCCGGCATCATCACGTCCATCAGGATCAGGTCGATGCCGGGGTGCGCGGCGACCGTCTCGACGCCCTTGCGGCCGTCTTCCGCGTGCAGCACCTGCATCCCGTGCAGCTCCAGGATCCCGGTCAGCGCGTAGACGTTGCGCGGGTCGTCGTCGACGATCAGCACCGTGCGCCCGGCCAGCGTGGTGTCGACGTCGGCCGCGCGCACCGGCGCCGCGGGCTCGTCCGGGCGGACCAGCGGCAGCACCGCGCCGGGCTCTTCGGCCGACAGGTGCAGCGCGATCCGCTCGCGCAGCTCGTCCAGGCCGGACAGCACTTCGAGCGACTGCACGTCCGCGCGGGACTGCACCAGGTGCTCCAGCTCGGTGTCGAGGCGGCGGCTGTTGTGCGCGAGCACCGGCACCAGCCGCAGCGCGCTATCGCCCTGCATCGCGTCGAGGAACCCGAACGCCGCCCGGTCCGGCAGGTCCAGGTCGAGCACCACGCAGTGGTAGGCGTCGGTGGCGAGCGCGGCCGCCGCCTCCTGGGTGCCGACCGCCGTCACGACTTCGACGTCGGCGGGCGAGAGGCCGATGTCCCGGCTGTCGGCGAGGTCCGCGGCCGCGCTCTCGGCGACCAGCGTCAGCAGCCCGTGCTGGCGCTCCTCCACGACCAGCAGCCGCCGGTACGCGCGCGGAGCGGCGGCCGTCAGCGCGAGGCTCGGGACGACGGTGGTACCGGGCTGCTCCCCGGCGGGCAGCGTCGAGAAGTCCGGGCGCGCGACCGGCAGCGAGAAGGTGAACGTGCTGCCCTCGCCCAGGGTGCTGTCGGCGGTGATGAACCCGCCGAGCAGCTGGGCGATCTCACGGCTGATCGACAGGCCGAGCCCGGTGCCGCCGTACTTGCGGCTGGTCGTGCCGTCGGCCTGCTGGAACGCGCCGAAGATCGATTCGAGCTGGTGCTCGGCGATCCCGATGCCGGTGTCGGTGACGCGGAAGGCGACGGCGGGCCCGTGCACCCGCAGCGGGCGCGGCAGGGTTTCGGAGTCCACCGGCTCGATGTGCAGCTCGATCCCGCCGACCTCGGTGAACTTGACCGCGTTCGACAGCAGGTTGCGCAGCACCTGCCGCAGCCGCGAGTCGTCGGTGAGCAGTTCGGCGGGCGAGCCGGGGGCGATCGTGATCCGGAAGTCGAGGTTGCGCTGGGACGTCATCGGCCGGAACGTCGCCTCGACGTAGTCCAGCAGGCCGCGCAGCGACACCTGCTCCGGCGTGACGTCCATCTTCCCGGCCTCGACCTTGGACAGGTCCAGGATGTCGTTGATCAGCTGCAGCAGGTCCGACCCCGCGGAGTGGATGATCCCGGCGTACTCGACCTGCTTGGCGGTGAGGTTGCGGGTGGGGTTCTGCGCGAGCAGCTGGGCGAGGATCAGCAGGCTGTTGAGCGGGGTGCGCAGCTCGTGGCTCATGTTGGCCAGGAACTCCGACTTGTACTTCGACGCCAGCGTCAGCTGCTGGGCGCGGGCCTCCAGCTCCTGGCGGGCCTGCTCGATCTCCAGGTTCTTCGTCTCGATGTCGCGGTTCTGCGTGACCAGCAGCGCCGCCTTCTCCTCCAGCTCGGCGTTGGACGACTGGAGCTCTTCCTGCCGCGCCTGCAGTTCTTCCGAGCGGGCCTGCAGCTCCGCGGTCAGCCGCTGCGACTCGCCGAGCAGCTCGTCGGTGCGGGCGTTGGCGACGATGCTGTTGACGTTGACGCCGATCTGCTCCATCAGCAGTTCGAGGAAGCCGCGGTGCACCGTGGTGAACCCGTGCACCGACGCCAGCTCGATGACGCCGAGCACCTGGTCCTCGACCACGATCGGCAGCACGAACAGGCTGGCGGGCACGGTGCTGCCGAGGCCGGAGGAAATGGTGGCGTAGCCGGGCGGGACGTCGTCGACCGCGATCGGGCGCCGGCTGCGGGCGGCCTGCCCGACCAGCGACTGCCCGATCCGGAACCGGGCCACCGGGCCGTCGCCGTCCGGGTGGCCGTAGGCGCCGACCAGCCGCAGCTCCGGGACCTCGGCGGTGTCGTCGGCCAGGTAGAACGCGCCGTACTGGGCGTTGACCAGCGGCACCAGCTCGTCCATCACCGCGGCCGCGACCATGGCGAGGTCGCGGCGGCCCTGCATCAGCCCGGTGATCGTGGCCAGGTTCGACTTGAGCCAGTCCTGCTCCTGGTTCGCCCGCGTCGTCTCGCGCAGCGACTCCACCATCGAGTTGATGTTGTCCTTCAGCTCGGCGACCTCGCCGGAGGCGTCGACGGTGATCGAGCGGGTCAGGTCGCCCTCGGCGACCGCGCTGGTCACCTCGGCGATCGCGCGCACCTGCCGGGTGAGGTTCCCGGCCAGCTCGTTGACGTTCTCGGTGAGCCGCTTCCACGTGCCGGACACGCCTTCGACCTCGGCCTGGCCACCGAGGCGGCCCTCGCTGCCGACCTCGCGCGCCACGCGGGTGACCTCGGCGGCGAACGCCGAGAGCTGGTCGACCATCGTGTTGATCGTGGTCTTGAGCTCGAGGATCTCGCCGCGGGCGTCGACGTCGATCTTGCGGGTCAGGTCGCCCTGGGCGACGGCGGTGGTCACCTGGGCGATGTTGCGGACCTGCCCGGTGAGGTTGTTCGCCATCGAGTTGACGTTGTCGGTGAGGTCCTTCCAGGTGCCGGCGACGTTCGGCACGCGCGCCTGGCCGCCGAGCATGCCCTCGGTGCCGACCTCGCGGGCGACGCGGGTGACCTCGTCCGCGAACGCCGAGAGCGTGTCGACCATCGTGTTGATGACGTCGGCCAGCGCCGCGACCTCGCCCTTGGCCTCGACGGTGATCTTGCCGGAGAGGTCGCCGCGCGCGACGGCCGTGGCGACCTGCGCGATGGAGCGGACCTGGCCGGTCAGGTTGGACGCCATGACGTTGACGTTGTCGGTCAGGTTCTTCCACGTCCCCGACACGCCGCGGACGGTCGCCTGACCGCCGAGGTTGCCCTCGGTACCCACCTCGCGGGCCACGCGGGTGACCTCGTCCGCGAACGCCGACAGCTGGTCGACCATCGTGTTGATGGTGTCCTTGAGTTCGAGGATCTCGCCGCGGGCGTCCACGCGGATCTTCTGCGACAGGTCACCGCGCGCGACGGCGGTGGTGACCTGGGCGATCGAGCGGACCTGCGCGGTGAGGTTGTCGGCCATGACGTTGACCGACTCGGTGAGGTCCTTCCAGGTGCCGGACACGCCCTTGACGTCGGCCTGGCCGCCCAGCCGTCCTTCGGTACCGACTTCGCGGGCCACCCGGGTGACCTCGTCCGCGAACGCCGACAGCTGATCCACCATCGTGTTCAGCGTGTCCTTGAGCTCCAGGACCTCGCCGCGGGCGGTCACGTTGATCTTCTGCGACAGGTCGCCCTTGGCCACGGCGGTGGCGACCTGGGCGATGTTGCGGACCTGGTCGGTCAGGTTGCCCGCCATGAAGTTCACCGAGTCGGTGAGGTCGCGCCAGGTGCCGGAGACGCCCTTGACGTCGGCCTGCCCGCCGAGGCGGCCTTCGGTGCCCACCTCGCGAGCCACTCGGGTGACCTCGTCCGCGAAGGAGGACAGCTGGTCCACCATCGTGTTGATCGTGCTCTTGAGTTCGAGGATTTCGCCGCGGGCGTCGACGGTGATCTTCTGCGACAGGTCGCCCTTCGCCACCGCCGTGGTCACCTGGGCGACGTTGCGGACCTGGTCGGTCAGGTTCCCGGCCATGAAGTTCACCGAATCGGTGAGGTCGCGCCACACCCCGCCGACGCCGGGCACCTGCGCCTGCCCGCCGAGGCGGCCCTCGCTGCCCACCTCGCGCGCCACCCGGGTGACCTCGTCCGCGAACGACGACAGCTGGTCCACCATCGTGTTGACGGTGTCCTTCAGTTCGAGGATCTCGCCGCGCGCGTCGACGTCGATCTTCTGCGACAGGTCGCCCTTCGCCACCGCGGTCGCCACCTGCGCGATGTCACGCACCTGGGTGGTGAGATTTCCCGCCATGGCGTTCACCGAGTCGGTGAGGTCCTTCCAGGTGCCGGACACGCCGGGGACCTTCGCCTGCCCGCCGAGCTGGCCCTCGCTGCCGACCTCGCGGGCGACGCGGGTGACCTCGGAGGTGAACAGCGACAGCTGGTCGGCCATGCCGTTGAAGACGGTGGCGATCTCGCCGAGGAGGCCGTCGGCCCCGCCGGGCAGCCGGATGCCGAAGTCGCCGTCGCGCACGGCGGTCAGGCCGGCCAGCAACCGGCGCAGCTCCTGCTCCCCCGCCTCGCCCACGCCCGCGACCGCGCCTTTGGCACCCGGGCGCGTCCCCTCGACCATTGCCCCGCTCATCCGCCACCCGTTTCTCCGGCCGTCGACGCCCCGGCGCCGTCCCGGTGAGCACACCGGATGGTCCAGCATAGTGCAGCCGCACTACCCTGGGCGGCAACGGTTGAGCAACCAGCCGCGCCCGTGTCCGCGCGGCTCCCCCAGGCGGTGCTCGAGAGCCTTTCCTTTCCCCGCAGGCCATTCGGCCGCATTGACCCGTTCGGCTGAACGCACTCTCACGCAGCGGTAGCCCCGTGCCCGGCGGCGGTGCCGCCCGTCGGCGTGCCCGAATTCTGGTCCACAGTGGATGGTCCACTGTGGACGCGTGCGGCGGTCACAGCCAATCCTTCTTCTTGAACAGCGTGTACAGCCCGACCGACAGCACCAGCATCACCGCGGTGGAAACCCAGAACCCCACCGTCGTGCCGTTGCCCGGGTATGGCACGTTCTGGCCGTAGAACCCGGTCACCGCGGTCGGCACCGCGATGACCGCCGCCCAGCCGGTGACCTTCTTCATGATCAGGTTCAGCCGGTCGCTCTGCAGGTTCAGCTGCGTTTCCCGGACCGTCGTGAGGCGTTCGCGCAGCGCCTCGATGTGCTCGGCCGCCTGCCGCGCGTGGTCGTGGACGTCCTCGAAGTACGGGCGGGTGGTCTCGTCGGCCAGCCGCAGGTCCGGCCGCATCAGCGAGCCGACGACGTCCGGCACCGGCCCGGCGACCCGGCGCAGCGCGGTCAGGTTCTTGCGCAGCCGGAACGAGCGCCGCTGGAGTTCGGCGGTGTCCGGGCGGTCGTCGAACACCAGGTCCTCCAGCTCCTCGACCTCGTCGTCGAGCGACTGGACGGCTTCGAAGTGGCCGTCGACGACGTGGTCGAGCAGGCCGTGCAGCAGGAACGGCACCCCGGACGCGGCCAGGTCCGTCGCCTGGTCCCACCGGCGGGTGACGGCTTCGATGTCGAAGCCGTCGTCCTTGCGCACGGTCACCAGGGCGCGGGGCGTGATGAACACGGCCAGCTCGTACGTCGCCGGGCGCTCGCTCCCGGAATCCAGCCGGACGGCGTAGGCGGTCAGGAAGGCGTGGCCGTCGTAGCGGTCGAGCTTGGGCCGCTGGTGCTCCTGCACGGCGTCCTCGACGGCGAGCCGGTGCAGGCCCAGCTCGCCGGCCAGCTCGGCCAGGTCCGCTTCGGACGGTTCACAGAGGTCGACCCACACGGCGGTGCCCGGTTCGGCCAGGAAGTCGGAGACGGCCGGAACCGGGAAGTCTTCCTTGTGCAGCACGCCGTCGCGGTAGGCCCGGGTTCTCGTCATACCCCCGGGTGCCCGGCCGGCAAGGCCTTCACACCCCCGCGACTGTGGAGGTCGTTCGTAGCGGTTGTCGCTGTCGCGCCGCCGACCGCACCGCGAAGATCGGCCGGTGACGACCGTTTGGAGGACGCTGCCGGCCGTGCTGCTCGCCGCGGCTGCCCTCACCGGCGTTCCCGCGGAGGCGGCCGAAGCACCGGTGCGGCTCGTCGCGCTCGACCGCGACACCGTCGAGATCACCTGCGCCACCGAAGCGAACCGGGTGGTCTGCCACCCGCTCCACCGGTCCCGGTCCTACGTCGCCGCCTTCGTCACAACGCTTCCAGCTCCGCCCGGACCGCCGCCGCCTGCTCCGCTCCCCCGTACTCCCGCAGCATGGCGGCCGCTTCCGTGAGCACCTCGCGCGCGCGGACGGCGTCGTCCAGCCCGGCGTGGGCGCGCCCCAGCTCGGCCAGCGTCATGGCTTCGTACAGCCGGACACCGGCCGCGCGCCAGAGGTCCGCGCTCCGGCGCAGCGCGTCGACGGCGGCGGCGTACCGGCCTTCGGTGCGGTGGACCACGCCGATCCGCATCCACCCGTACGCCGTCCCGCGCGGGTCGTCCGCGCTCTCGCCGACCTTGACCGCTTCGGTCGCGTGCGCCAGCTCGCGCGCACGGTCGCCCCGGCGGCCGTAGAGCACGCCGAGGTTCACCAGGTTCAGCGTCTCGACGTGGCGCAGGCCGAGTGACCGGTTGAGCGCCAGGCCGCGCTCCCCGAACTCGATGGCCGCGTCGACGTCGTCGCCGAGGCCGAACACGAAGCAGAGGTTGTTGAGAATGCCCGCGAGCTGGCGGGGATCGCCGATCTCCTCCCAGTCCGCGAGGCTCCGGCGCAGGTGGGCGTGGGAGCGCCGGTAGTCGGCCGCGTCGCCGCCGCGGGCCAGTTCGGCTTCGGCGACGCCGAGGTCGTTGCGCAGCGTCGCCGCCGCCACCGCGTCGATGCCGTCGACCAGCGCGAGCGCCACCTCGTCGACCTGGATGGCGTCGCGCCACCGCGCTCGCGCCCGGTGGTACTCGAACAGGCCGAGCCCGACGGCGGCGATCGC
>NZ_JAAGNB010000252.1:0-3106 GCF_010550475.1 Amycolatopsis sp. SID8362 | reverse complement strand
AGGGCAGCGCGGCCGCGGCCAGCACGGCGGCGAGTCGTCTTGGTCGAGTCACGTCCGCCATCGTCCGCCGGCAGCCGCCGCGCCAGGCCGTCGTGGCGACAACAGGACATCCGCTCAGTCCTCGCCGAAGTGGTGCAGGAGCGCGGCGAACTGCTCGTACGGCGGCGCCGGGTCGCCGTCGAACCGGCACCAGACGGCGGTGTGCGGTCCGGAGCCGAGGAGCTTCACCCGCGAGGCCGGTGCGCGGTGGGCGTGCGCGACGCCGTGTTTCGCCACCAGCTCGGGTCCGAAGAGGACACCGTAGGGCAGCGCGACGGCCATGCCGGGGGAGCGCAGCCCCGACCGCCGCCCGGGGTGCGCGCCGACGACGAGAAGCTGTGCCGTGCGGGCGGATTCGGCGGCCAGTGCTTCGATGCCGGCCCTCGCCACGGTGCCGGCCGCGGGTCCGCTCAGCTCGACGTCTTCGACGACCACACCGTCCACTTGCGACAGCCGGAGCCGTCCGATGACGCGGTCCCCGGCCACGATCACGGTGACCGGCCGGGGAGCGCGCAGCCGGAAGTGGTCCGCGAGGTCGTCGGTGGACCACGGCTGCGTGACCGGCTCGGCGACGCCCCAGCCGAGGGGCGGGCCGCCGGTGAGCGCCCGCATCGCGGTCTCGACGCTCGCCCCGGCCCGTGGCGGGTCCGCGGTGACGATGCGCAGCTCGAGGTCGCCGGAACCCGGGACAGGAGCCGGGCTGTCCAGGGTGTCCCCGTCACGGACGAACCGGAGCCCGTTCCACGCCAGGGGAAATCCCCGGAAGCCGTCGCGGTCGCCCGCGACCCAGTCGCCGAGTCCGTCGCGCAGCAGCAGCTCCAGCGGGAAGGTGAGGCGGCTGTCCGCCGGGGTGCGCACCTGCAGTGCCCGCCCGGCGCGCGCGGCCGCCTTGGCCGCGTCGACCAGCCACGTCGTCGCGGGCACGACGGCGCGGTGCTGCTCGACGACGACGGCCTCCGCGGTGACGAGGTCGGCGGCGGGGGTCACCGGCTCGACCACGCCCGGCCCCCGGTCGCGACGGCCAGCGCCGCGGCGAACGTCCTGGCGACCGCTTCGGCTTCGGCGTCTTCGTCCGGAGCGCGGCCTTCGACCCACCACACCGGCGGCGGGACGTCGAGCCCGAGCAGCCGGTCCACCTCGCCGGGAACGCGCACCAGCCGCGCACCCTCGACCGTCAGCAGCGCCCGCCCATCGGCGTGCCGGACACCGATCAGCCGGCGGTCCGCGTCGAAGTCCACAAAGGATCCTTCGCCCGCCGTCAGCAGCGCCGCGACGACGGCTTCGGGGCCGGGTTCGCGCCGGCACAGCGCGACGACGTCGAAGGTCATGCCCGCCATCGTCGCGTCCGGCGGACCGCGGAACACCCTCGTGGCAAGAACAAGTCACCGGGCCTCGCAGGGCGCCGCGCGCCGCGACACTGGGCCGGAGACGACCCCCGGAGGTGGCCGTGGATTCCCCGTTCCCGTTCGACTTGCGCGCCGACCACGCGCGCCTGGCCGGCGACATCCGGTCGACGCAGCAGCGCATGGCCGAGATCCGCGCGAGCGCCGAGTCCGACGACGGGCTGATCGGCGTCACCGTCGGCGGCGCGGGCGAGCTCCTCGACCTCCGGCTGGACCCGCGCATCTACCGCAGGATCGATGCGGCGGCGCTCGCGCGGGACATCGCCGAGACGGTGCACCGAGCCGTCGAGCTCGCCGAAGAGGAGGGGCTCGCGATCGTCGCGAGCCTGCTGCCGCCGGACGCCACCCCCGCGTCGACCGACCTGCGCTTCGACCCGCTGCTGCACGAACTCGACCGCCGGAGCGCCCGGTGACCGGGATCGACCACGACGGCGACGGCCGCATCGACATGGACCCGGACGAGACCACCGCCCGGCTGGGCCGCCTGCGCGACGCCGGCACGGCGCTCGACGCGGCGTGGCCGGGGTGTCGCGACCGGATCGAGGTCCCCGGGCGGCTGGGTGGCGGCCCGCTGGGGCAGGCGTTCACGAAAGTCTATAGTGGACCGAAGCAGGCGATCGGCGACGCGATGGGCCAGCTGACCGGCGCTTACCAGACATTGGCGGGCAACGGCGATCAGGCGGTGCGCGTATACCAAGCCGCGGACGGCGCGGCCGCCGCCGAATTCCCGCGGTGACGGACCTCTTCGAACCGGACGGCGATCTGTGGCGCTGGGTCGTCTTGAACGGCGGCCGGCCGAAGGACGCGCTGTGGCCGCCGGACAGCGAGACCGACGCCCACAACCTCGCCCAGGCGTGGACCGACGCGGCGAAGGCGCTTCGCGACGCCGTCCAGCACTCCGACCAGGCCGCGGCCGACCTGCGGACGACGTGGACGGACGCGGCCGGGTTCGAGATGTACTACGCCGTCCACTCGCTGAACCACGGCGGCACCGGCGAATCGGGCCTCACCGACCTCGCCACCGCGATGGACGGCCTGGCGGCGCTGAGCCAGGACTATTCGAACAAGGTCAGCAGCGCCAAGTTCCTGATCCGGGCGTACATCGCGCAGAACGAGTCCCTGTTCGCGCGTTGCACCAGCCTGGCGGCGCAGCTGGTGTTCGTGATCAACGTCGCCGGGCAGGTCGCGAAGATCCAGACGGACCTGGCCGACAAGTTCGGCAAGCCCCCGGAACCGGAGAAACCGAAGAAGCCGCACGGCTTCTGGGGCAACGTCGGCGAGTTCTTCGTGGGCATCGGCGAGGGCGCCAAGGAAATGGTGGTCGGGTTCGCCGCGCTCGCGGGCTACGCTGACGGCCACTGGTCGTGGTCGACCGCGGGGCAGGCGTGGGGCGGCCTCGGCAAGTTCGCCCTCGCCGCCGCGACGTACAGCGTGCCGGGGATGTCGTCGCTCGACCAGACCTTCGGCCTGCCGGGCTTCGAACGCGGCGAGATGGGCCGCACGCTCGTCGACGCGGGCAAGTCCCTGGTCGCGTGGGACGAATGGAGCGACGACCCGGCCCGCGCGGGCGGCAAGGCGACGTTCAACATCGTGAGCTCCGTCCTGGGCACGAAGGGCGCGGGCGCGGCGATGCGCGGCGCGGGCGCTGTGGCGGCGGGGAGCCG
>NZ_JAAGNB010000197.1:0-3907 GCF_010550475.1 Amycolatopsis sp. SID8362 | reverse complement strand
TGCTCGGCGACTCCACCGCCGTCGGGCTGGGGGATCCGCTGCCCCGGCGGGGCGGGTGGCGCGGGGTCGGCCCGCTGGTCGCCGCCGCGCTCGGGGTCGAGGCCGACGGGTACCTCAACCCCTCCTTCACCGGCGCGCGGATGCGGTGCGTGCTCACCGAGCAGGTGCCCGCCGCCGTCGCGCACCGGCCCGATGTCGCGCTGCTCGTCGCCGGGATGAACGACACGCTCCGGCCCGACTTCGATGCCGTGAAGATCGCCGCCGACCTCACCGCGGTGATCCACCGCCTCCGGGACGCCGGGACGACCGTGGTGCCCGTCCGGTTCCACGACCACAGCAGGGTCTTCCGCCTCCCGCCGTCGCTCAAGCGCGCGCTCAGCGCCCGGGTCGCCGAGCTCAACGCGGCCATCGACGAGGTCGTCGCCCGCGAAGGCGTGCCCTGCCTCGACCTCGACCGGCTGCCCGGCGCCTACGAGCTGGCGTCGTGGAGCGTCGATCGCCTGCACCCGTCCGAACTCGGGCACCGCATGCTCGCGGAGGGCTTCACCGGGCTGCTCGCCGGCGCCGGGTTCGCCGTGCCGGAGCCGGTCAGCCTCACCTGCAGCGGCGGGGTCGAGCCGAGCGCCGCGGGGCACGTGGGGTGGCTGGTGCTCAAGGGAATCCCGTGGCTCTGGCGCCGTGGCCGCGAGTTCCTGCCCTACGCCGCGGTCATCATGTGGAACTCGTTCCGCGCCCGCTGAACACGCGGAGCGCTTCGACGTCCGGGTACGCGCAGCGCTCGGCGAGGAACCGGCACGCCGCCTCGGCGTCGTACTCCGTGCGCCGCAGCCCCATTGCGCCGCAAGGCGTTCCGATGCTGCCCGGGTTGACGATCAGCGGTCGGTCGGCCAGGCGCACGAACGGCATGTGCGTGTGCCCGCAGACCAGCGGGCTGTCGACGAGCCGTGGGGCCCAGGAACGGCAGATCGCCGGGACGCAGCTGCTTCGCCGCCCAGGGGAAGATCGGGTCCGGGACGATGTCGCCGGCCCCGCGCGCGGACGCCGCCAGTTCGCGGTCGGCGTTGCCGCGCACCCACACCGCCCGGGAGCCGAGCGATTTCAGGCGCGTCAACGTCTCGACCGGCATCGGCCCGGCGAGGACGTCGCCGAGCAGCACGATCCGGTCCGCCGCCGCGACGTCGTGGACGTCGGACAACACCGCCACCGTCATTGGTCCACCTTCGGGCACGGCAGCGCCCCGGGCGAGGGTTTTCGCCCAGGGCGCAACCGGTGCTACCCGATGGTGAGGGGCAGCTCGCGCACCCCGGTCATGTTCGGGTTGACCTGGAACTTCGGCGGCTCACCCGGGATCGTGCGCAGCGCGGGGTAGCGGTCGAACAGGATGTTCAGCGCCACCCGGCCTTCGAGCCGCGCGAGCGGCGCCCCGATGCAGAAGTGGATGCCGCGGCCGAACGCCAGGTGCGGGTTCGGGTCGCGCAGCGGGTTGAACGTGTCCGGGTCGGTGAACACCCGCTCGTCCCGGTTGGCCGCCGCCACCCACACGAGCAGCATCTGGTCCGGTGGCACGGTCACCCCGCCCAGTTCGACCTCGCGGGTCGCCGTGCGCGCCACCGCCGCGAACGGCGAGAGGTACCGCAAGGACTCTTCGATCGTCGCCGGCAGCAGCGACCGGTCGGCGCGCACCCGCCGGTCCCACTCCGGGTGCGTGTCCAGGCACAGCACCGCGTTCCCGAGCAGCATCGTGGTGGTGATGTGCCCGGCCAGCAGCAGGATGTTCGCGAAGTTGACGACTTCGTTGCGCGTCAGCCGTTCCCCGTCGACCTCGGCCTCGACGAGCTTCGTCAGCAGGTCCTCCCGCGGCTGCGTCCGCCGTTCGTCGACGTGCGCGCCGAGGTATTCGGCAAGCGCTTTCTGGCCTTCCAGGGATTTCGCGACCGACTCCTCCTGGGTCTTCGTCTGCTCCTTCAGCGAGAACTGTTCCGAGGAGTCGAACAGCTTGTCCACCCAGCCCTTGAACAGGTACCGGTCGCTCGCGGGGACCCCCAGCAGCTCCGCGATCACGATCACCGGCAACGGGTAGGCCAGGTCTTCGACCAGTTCGAGCCGGCCGTCGCCGCCTGCCGCGTCGAGCATTTCGTTCGTCACCGCGGCGATGCGCGGCTCCAGGTCCGCCACGACCTTCGGCGTGAACGCGCGGCTGACGAGCTTGCGCATCTTGTTGTGCAGCGGCGGGTCCAGCTGCAGCAGGTTGCCCGCCGACATCTCCTTCAGGTCGGCGTCCTGCATCATCTCCTTCGGCACCAGCCTGGTGGTGTCCGAAGAGTACGTCGCCGGGTCGCGGAGGACCTCTTCGGCTTCCGGGTGCCCGTAGACGTTCCAGAAGCCCAGCTCGGGCGCGTGCTGCACCCGCGCTTCCGGTTGCTTCCCCCGCAGCCAGAACTGGGATTCGTGCAGTCCCCAGGTGTCCGCTTGTGTGGTGGTCATGTCCGCCCCTTCTTTCCCCTGTGCGGCCCCGGGATCAGCCGGGGGCCTTGGCGGGATCGTGTGCGTAGATCCCTTGCCGTAAGCCCGAGACGAGCGCCTCGAGCGCCGAACCCAGTTCCGCGGCCACGTCCGCGACGGCCAGGGGATCGGGTTCCCCCGCCGGTTCGAACGCGGTGCGGATGATGTGCGCGAGGACGGCCGCCTTGTCCTCGAGGGCGATCCCCTCGAACTCGTCGGACAGCGTGTCGCCGAGGTAGAAGCCGAGCGTCGCGGCGTTCAGCGCGTAAGTGATGTTCGGGACGTCCGCGCGGATCAGCCCGCGCCGGAGCATCGCGTCCTCGAACTGCCCGCGCAGCTCGTCCTGCTGCTTGCGCAGGGCGAGGTCGCCGAGCGAGCCGAACATCTCGGCGTTGCCGCGCAGCATCGCCATCACCAGCGGACGGCGGTGGGTGACGAGGAACGACGCCGAGATCATCCGGTGCGGCAGGATCATCGCCGGGTCGGCCTTGATCGAGGCCAGGATCTCGTCGGTCAGGTCGGCCGACTCGCGCATCATCAGCGCCTGGAACAGCAGTTCCTTGTTGCGCCAGTGCAGGTAGACGGTGCCCTTGCCGATGCCGACCGCGCGCGCGATGTCGTCGATCGCCACCTTGCGGTAGCCCATGCGCAGCAGCAGCTCGCCCGCCGCGTCCAGGATGCGGTCGGCGCGCTCGCGGTTCGGATGACTCATGCGGTTCCACCTGCTGGTTCGTTGAACATTTGACCTGTTGACCAGAATCGCACTTTCGGTCAACCGGTCATCACGACGGTAGCGCGGCCGCCGGTGCCACGGCAAGCGGTCTTGTCGGTGCCGTCGGTTAACGTCATCCGTGTGGCACAAGACGAGCTCTTCACCGTGAACGCCGATCTGGCGCCCCTGCCGGAACCGACGGGGTCGAACGCCGGCGAACCGCAGGCGGACCCGGCGAGCTCGCCCCTGGCGGTCCGGATGCGGCCGCGCTCGCTCGACGAGGTCGTCGGCCAGCAGCACCTGCTGCGCGAGGGCGCCCCGCTGCGGCGCCTGGTCGAAGGGGCCGCGCCGGCTTCCGTGCTGCTCTACGGCCCGCCCGGCACCGGCAAGACCACCCTGGCCAACCTCGTCTCGATCGCCACCGGCCGCCGGTTCGTCGCGATGTCCGCGCTTTCGGCGGGCGTCAAGGAGGTCCGCGGGGTCATCGAGGAGGCCCGGCGGCGGCGCCAGTACAACGCCGAAAACACCGTGCTGTTCATCGACGAGGTGCACCGCTTCTCCAAGACCCAGCAGGACGCGCTGCTGGGCGCGGTCGAGGACCGCACCGTGCTGCTGGTCGCGGCGACCACCGAGAACCCGTCGTTCTCCGTCGTCTCGCCGCTGCTGTCGCGGTCGCTGGTGCTGCAGCTGCGC
>NZ_JAAGNB010000150.1:0-5033 GCF_010550475.1 Amycolatopsis sp. SID8362 | reverse complement strand
CACGGTGGTGATCGGCGCCCAGCTGCTCCAGGCGGCGGGCGCGGGCGCGTACCTCGTCGCCGGCGGCCCGGGCCCGGTGGTGGTCGCGGCGGTCCTGCTCGCTACCGGGCAGCAGTTGTTCTACAGCTCCCTGTTCGTGCTCATCGCCGACGTCGCGGGCGACGTCCCGAAGGATCGGCCGTTCGCCGAAGCAGGGATGGTGCGGGCCGGCTGCTTCGGCCTCGGTGGTCTCACGGCGGGCGCGCTGCTGACGTGGGCCGGCCCGGCCGGGTACCGCGTCGCGGTGGCGCTCGACGCGCTGACGTTCTGCGTGGCGGCCTTGATCCTGCTCTGCTTCGTCCGGCTGGCGCGCCCGGCCAGGGCGCACGCCGAGCGGCCGGTCCGGGTGCTCCGGAACCGGCCGTACCTCGCGCTGATCCTCTTCAGCGGGCTCTTCGGGCTCTCGCTCGACTTCTTCCTGATCGGCATGCCGGTGTTCGTGCTCGACCGGCTGCACGGCCCGGTCTGGCTGCCCGGCGCGATCCTCGCCCTGCTGACCGTGCTGACCAGCGTCGGCGGCACGCTCGCGCTGCGCCTCACCGCGCGGCTGACGCGGATCGCGGCGATGCGCGCGGGCTCGGCGTTGTTCGCCGCGTGGTGCCTGGTCAGCCTCGGGGTGCTGCTGGTGCCCGCCGGCTGGCAGGTGGTCTACCTGCTGGCGTCGACGCTGGTGTTCGCCGCCGGTGACCTGGTCTTCGGGCCGCGTTCGGGTGCGCTGGCCGAAGCCGCGGCACCTCCGGTGGCCCGCGGCCGTTATCTGGCTGCCTACCAGTACGCGTTCACCGTGGCGCAGGTGATCGCGCCGGTCGTCGTCGCGTTGTTTTCGGTGGCCGACTGGTTACCCTGGGTGCTGGTCGGGGCGTGCGCCGGGCTCGCCGTGGCCGGGCTCGGGACACTGGGCTCGCGGTTGCCGGCGAGCGCCGTGGCACCTGGTCAGAGTTGAGCGGAACAGACTCAAGTTTTCGTGCGTTGAGGATAGTGTCAGGTCGTGGTCAGGCCTGCCACCAGTACTTTTGAGTTATCGAGCATGAGGTGAGGGATGGACGCTTTCAACCCGACCACGAAGACCCAGCAGGCGATCTCGTCGGCGGCGCAGGCGGCCACGATGGCGGGCAACCCGCACGTGTCGGCCGCGCACCTGCTGGGCGCCCTGCTGGCGCAGGGTGAGGGGCTCACCGCACCGCTGCTGACCGCGGTCGGGGCCGACCCGGAGGTGGTGCACAAGGAGCTGGAGCCGCTCATCGCGGCACTGCCGTCGGCGACCGGCGCGACCGTGTCGAGCCCGCAGTTCGACACCAACGCCGTGAAGTCGCTGACGCGCGCCCAGAAGCTCGCCACCGAGCTGGGCGACGAGTACGTCTCGACCGAGCACCTGCTCGTCGGGCTCGCGACCGAGGGCGGCCAGGTCGCCGACCTGCTCAGGCGCCACGGCGCCACGCCGGACGCGCTGCAGGAGGCGTTCGTCAAGGTCCGCGGCTCCGCCCGGATCACCAGCGAAGACCCGGAGAGCACGTTCAAGGCGCTGGAGAAGTACGGCGTCGACCTGACCGCGCGCGCCCGCAACGGCGAGCTGGACCCGGTCATCGGCCGGGACACCGAGATCCGCCGCGTGGTGCAGGTGCTGTCGCGGCGCACCAAGAACAACCCGGTGCTGATCGGCGAGCCGGGCGTCGGCAAGACGGCCATCGTCGAAGGGCTGGCCCAGCGCATCGTCGCCGGCGACGTGCCGGAATCGCTGCGCGGCAAGCGCGTCGTCGCCCTCGACCTCGGGTCGATGGTGGCCGGCGCGAAGTTCCGCGGCGAGTTCGAAGAGCGGCTGAAGGCCGTGCTCAAGGAGATCACCGACTCCGCGGGCGAGGTCGTCACCTTCATCGACGAGCTGCACACCATCGTCGGCGCCGGTGCCACCGGCGAGGGCGCGATGGACGCGGGCAACATGATCAAGCCGATGCTCGCCCGCGGCGAGCTGCGGATGGTCGGCGCGACCACGCTCGACGAGTACCGCCAGCACATCGAGAAGGACGCCGCCCTGGAGCGGCGCTTCCAGCAGGTGCTCGTCGGCGAGCCGTCGCCGGAGGACACCATCGCGATCCTGCGCGGGCTGAAGGAGCGCTACGAGGTGCACCACGGTGTCCGGATCACGGACGCCGCGCTGGTCGCCGCCGCGACGCTGTCCGACCGCTACATCACCGCGCGCTTCCTGCCGGACAAGGCGATCGACCTGGTCGACGAAGCCGCGTCCAAGCTGCGCATGGAGATCGACTCGCGGCCGGTGGAGATCGACGAGGTCGAGCGTGCCGTGCGCCGCATGGAGATCGAGGAGATGGCGCTCTCGAAGGAGGAGGACTCCGCGTCCAAGGAGCGCCTCGCCGCGCTGCGCGCCGAACTGGCCGAGAAGCGCGAGACGCTGACGGCGCTGACCGCGCGCTGGCAGAACGAGAAGGGCTCCATCGAGCGCGTCCGCGAGCTCCAGGAGCAGCTCGAACAGCTGCGCGGCGAGTCCGAACGCGCCGAGCGCGACGGCGACCTCGGCAAGGCCGCCGAGCTGCGCTACGGCCGGATCCCGGCGCTGGAGAAGGAGTTCGAAGCGGCCACCGCGGCGAACGAGGCCAGCCAGCAGAACGTCATGCTCAAGGAAGAGGTCGGCGCGGACGACGTCGCGGACGTGGTCAGCGCGTGGACCGGTATCCCGGCGGGACGGCTGCTGGAGGGCGAAACCGGCAAGCTGCTCCGGATGGAGGACGAGCTGGGCAGGCGGGTCATCGGGCAGAAGGAGGCCGTGCAGGTCGTCTCGGACGCGGTGCGCCGCAGCCGGGCCGGCGTCGCCGACCCCGACCGCCCGACCGGGTCGTTCCTGTTCCTCGGCCCGACCGGCGTCGGCAAGACCGAGCTGGCGAAGGCGCTGGCGGAGTTCCTGTTCGACGACGAGCGCGCGATGCAGCGCATCGACATGAGCGAGTACGCCGAGAAGCACTCGGTGGCGCGCCTGGTCGGTGCCCCGCCGGGCTACGTCGGGTACGACCAGGGCGGCCAGCTGACCGAGGCCGTCCGGCGCCGGCCGTACTCGGTGGTGCTGCTGGACGAGGTCGAGAAGGCCCACCCGGACGTCTTCGACGTGCTGCTGCAGGTCCTCGACGACGGGCGGCTGACCGACGGGCAGGGCCGGACGGTGGACTTCCGGAACACCATCCTGATCCTGACGTCGAACCTCGGCTCGCAGGCCATCGCCGACCCGTCGCTCGACGAGCGGCAGCGCAACGACGCGGTGCTCTCGGTGGTGCAGCGGCAGTTCAAGCCGGAGTTCCTCAACCGGCTCGACGACATCGTCGTGTTCCACTCGCTCGGCACCGAGCAGCTGACGTCCATTGTGGACATCCAGGTGGCCCGGCTGGCCGCGCGGCTGGCCCAGCGGCGGCTGCACCTGGACGTCACCGACGGCGCCCGCGAGTGGCTCGCGCTCAACGGCTTCGACCCGATCTACGGCGCCCGCCCGCTCCGCCGGCTGGTCCAGTCCGCGATCGGCGACAAGCTGGCGAAGGAGCTGCTGTCCGGGGAGATCCGCGACGGCGACACGGTGCGCGTCGACAGCCCGGAGCTGGAAGCCGGTGACTCGCTGACGGTCACCCGCGTCTGACCGCTCGTGAGTGTTTGGTCGGGTTAGAACCCGACCAAACACTCACGACCGTGGCTGTCCACAGTAGAGATTTGTCGACTCGGGAGCGGGAATTGATCCGAACGGGCTCGGCGACACGGGTACCGGCCCTCAGCTCTTCGGCCTAGCAGGCGATACCCTGGCGGTCGTGGGTATTCCGGCGTGGATCTGGTTCGTCATCGCGGCCGTCGCCCTGGTGGCGGGCCTCGGGCTGCTCGCGGCCGACCGGGCGAAGGAGGGCTCGCGCAACCGCGAGCGCATGCGCTGGGCGCAGTTGCGCGGCTGGCAGTTCGTCGAGGAGGACGAACGGCTGCCGCAGCAGTGGTCCGGCGGGGCGATCGGCTACTTCGGCGCGGACGCCGCCGTCAACGTCGTCGCGGGCTCGACCTTCACCTCCGACGGCCGCCGCCCGGTGTTCATCTTCGACATCGAGTCCGAGGGGCAGATCCCCGCGGTCGTCGTCGCCGTGCGCTGCAACAAGAAGCACCGGATCCCGATCGAGATGTGGCTGTCCAGCGTGCCGTTCCAGCGCGCCGACATGCCCGAGATGCTCGGCCCGATCGGCTCGCGCTACGCCTTCGCGGACGACGCCGACGGCGCCCGCGTCGTGATCACCCAGGAGCTCGTCGACGCCGCGGACCAGCTCGGCGGCGACGTCGGCGTGGCCTGGCTGGAGAACGAGTGGGTGCTCGCCAGCGTCGTCCCGACCGCCGGGCCCTCGCGGCTCGAGCGGCTGCTGCGCGACCTCGGCGAGATCGCGGACATCGTCGACCCGTTCGACGAGGACTACGACGCCGGCCGCCACCAGGCGAGCGCGCCCATCCCGACCCCGGGCGCGAACCCGCCCACCCCGGCCGCCGGGACGCCGGTCCAGCAGCCGCCCGCGGACCCGTCGCAGCAGGACTAGGGGTTCAGCGGGCGGTCGAACAGGCTGCCCGAGAACGACGGGGTGAAGGTGCCGTGCACCGTGGCCGCCCCGCCCTGGACCCCGACGACGTGGTCGACGCCGAGGTCGCCGCTGATCGAGCCGGACGACAGGTCGTGTGACACCCTCACCAGGCCCTCGGCCGGGCCGAGCTGCCCGCCCAGTTCGTGCGTCTGGCCGAGGTCGAGGTCGCCGGCGAACTGCCCGCTCGCGTGCTGCTCCGACGACGTGCCGACCGCGCCGAACCGGCCGAGGTCGACGGCCTGCCCGGAGGAGCGGCGCACGGCGAGCCCGCCGCTGAGGTCGCCGGCGAACCGCCCGGAGTGGCTCAGGCCGCTGTCGACCTGCTCGGCGTGCTCGCTCAGGACGTCGACGCCGTTGCCCAGCCAGACGCCGTGGTGCGCGCTGTCGCTGGTA
>NZ_JAAGNB010000112.1:0-2695 GCF_010550475.1 Amycolatopsis sp. SID8362 | reverse complement strand
CGCTGGCCGACGAACGCGGCCTCGGCGGCGAGCTGACGCTGAGCGAGGACGCGCGGGCCCACCTCGTCCGGCTGGCGGGCGGGGACGCGCGCCGCGCGCTGACCGCCCTCGAAGCGGCGGCGGACGCGGCCTCGGCCACCGAGGCGAAGGCGATCGACCTCGCCATCGTCGAGTCCACTGTGGACAAGGCGGCGGTGCGCTACGACCGCGACGGCGACCAGCACTACGACGTGATCAGCGCGTTCATCAAGTCCATCCGTGGCTCCGACGTCGACGCGGCGCTGCACTACCTGGCCCGGATGATCGAGGCGGGGGAGGACCCGCGGTTCCTCGCCCGGCGGCTGGTCGTGCACGCGAGCGAGGACATCGGCATGGCCGACCCGACGGCCCTTCAGGCGGCGGTCGCGGCTTCGCACGCCGTCCAGTTCATCGGCATGCCCGAAGGCAGGCTCGCGCTGGCGCAGGCGACGATCCACCTGGCCACCGCGCCGAAGTCGAACGCGGTGATCACGGGCATCGACGCGGCGCTGTCCGACGTCCGCGCCGGGCTGGCCGGCACCGTCCCGCCGCACCTGCGCGACGGGCACTACGCGGGCGCGAAGAAGCTCGGCAACGCCCAGGGCTACCGCTACCCGCACAACGTGCCGGAAGGCGTGCTGGCGCAGCAGTACCCGCCGGACGAGCTGGTCGGCCGGGACTACTACGAGCCGACCCAGCGCGGGGCGGAGCGCACGCTCGCCGAGCGTGTTCCCAAGCTGCGCCGGACGATCCGCGGGGAAAAGTGACCGCGGCGGAACAAAACGCGGTGGTTGATCACCGGAGCGGGCCGCGGCGTTCAAGATCATCGGGTTTCGTAAGCTTCGCGCCTTGAGGTGACCCGAACCGGGTCCCGGTGACCGCAGGAGGCGAACCCGTGCCCGCGACGCTGCAGTGCATCGTCCTCGATTGCCCGGAACCGGTCGCGCTCGCCCGCTTCTACCAGGCTCTGCTCGGCGGCGACGTGGACCGGCCCGATCCGCGGTGGCGGGTCGACGAAGACTGGTCGACCTTGCACGTGAACGGACTGGTCCTGGGCTTCCAGCGGGCGCTGGACCACCAGCCGCCGCACTGGCCGGACCCGGCGTTCCCGCAGCAGTTCCACCTCGACTTCGAGGTCGACGACTTCCGCGAGTCCCACCACGTCGTCCTGGCGAACGGCGGCCGCCTCCTCGACCCGGACCTCGGCGGCCGCGGCTGGCGCGTCTACGCCGACCCGGCGGGCCACCCGTTCTGCCTCCTCGGCGATTACTGAGCGCGCCCGCTGGGCACGCTGAGGGCATGACTGTCGCTTTCCTGGGAACCGGGATCATGGGCGCCCCGATGGCGGCCAACGTCGCCAAGGCGGGCCTCGACGTGCGGGTCTGGAACCGGACGCGGGCCAAGGCCGAGCCCCTGGCCGACGTCGCCACGGTCGCCGATTCGGCGGCCTCGGCCGCCGCGGGCGCGGACATCCTCGTCACGATGCTCGCCGACGGGCCCGCGGTGGCCGAAGCGTTCGAAGCCGCTTCGCCCGCCTCAGGGACGTTGTGGCTGCAGATGAGCACGGTCGGCCTCGATTGGACCGACCGCCTCGCCGTGGCGGCTGAGAAGGCCGGCGTCGTGTTCGTCGACGCCCCCGTGCTCGGCACCCGCCAGCCCGCCGAGCAGGCGCAGCTGCAGGTGCTGGCGTCCGGTCCGGAGGAAGCCCGCCCGAAGGCGACGCCGGTGTTCGACGCGGTCGCCGTGAAGACGCGGTGGCTCGGCCCGGCGGGCGGGGGCAGCCGGCTGAAGCTGGTGCTGAACGCGTGGGTGCTGGCCCTGACCAACGCCACGGCGGAGAGCCTCGGCCTGGCGGCGGCGCTAGGGCTGGAGCCGTCGCTGTTCCTGGAGACGATCGAGGGCGGCGGCCTCGACGTCGGCTACGCGCACGTGAAGGGCGGGGCGATGCTTTCGGGCGAATACCCGCCGTCGTTCCCGGCGGGCCTGGCGGCGAAGGACGCGCGGCTGGTGGTGGAGGCCGCGGGCGAGGACGTCGACGTGGCGGGGGCCAAGGCGGTCCTCTCGCACCTGGAAGCGGCGGTGGACGCGGGCCACGGCGACGAAGACATGGCGGCGCTCTACCGCGCGGTCCTGAAGGAGCGCTAGAGGAGCGTCGCGAGCCGGTCCACCCCCAGGGCGCTGGTCAGGAGGCGTTCCTTCGCGTTGCCCAGGAGCTTCCGGGTCCACGGCGTGAAGCCGCCATCGCCCACTTCGGCGAGCTCGCCGCCGAAGGACGCGTACACCTTGAAGCAGAGGCCCTCGTAGTACCCACCTCGGCCGCCTTCGCGGTCCGGGAACGGGCGGACCGGAACGTCCGGCACCGCATCGAGCAGGCCCTCGAACCGGGGGTCGAGCACGGTCACGGCCAGCTCGACCGCGGCCGCGCCCAGCGTCCGGCAGGCCTCGGCCAGCAGCCGGGCGTGCTCGGCCCAGTGCTGCCGCTCGAAGGCCAGGTCGCCGGAGTCCCGGCCGGCCGTCACCGCACCGAACAGCGAGAAGTGCGCGAACAGCCCCGCCGGGACCTGCTGGGCCCGCACCACGCGCTGCACCGAGGCCAGGCGGACGACGTCCGCCGACGAGCGCCGGACCGCCGCCTCCAGGGCTAGGCCGGTGGTGGGGTCGGCGGCGACCTCGGTGC
>NZ_JAAGNB010000073.1:0-2905 GCF_010550475.1 Amycolatopsis sp. SID8362 | reverse complement strand
CTCGCCGGGTTCGGGCACCGGGCTCACCGGTGTCGGCGAGCGGATCGCCCTGCTGGGCGGCTCGCTCACGGCCGGGCCGGCCGGCGAGCGGATGTTCTCGCTGCGCGCCTGGCTGCCCTGGGCACCGGCGGCCGCCCCGGCCCCCTAGCATGTGCGGGTGAGCGTCCGCGTACTGCTCGTCGACGACGACCCGCTGGTCCGCACCGGCCTGACCATGATCCTCGGCAGCGCGCCCGACATCACCGTCGTCGCGGAGGCGGGTGACGGCGACGAAGCGGTGCAGCAGGTCGCGCGGCACGCACCCGACGTCGTCCTGATGGACATCCGGATGCGCCGGATGGACGGCCTCGCGGCGACGGCGGCGGTGCTCGCCCAGCCACGCCCGCCGCGGGTGCTGATCCTGACGACGTTCGACCTCGACGAGTACGTCTTCGAAGCGCTCGCGGCCGGTGCCAGCGGGTTCCTGCTCAAGGAAGGCTCGCCGCAGGAGATCATCGAGGGCGTCCGGGTGGTCGCGAACGGCGACGCGATGCTGTCGCCCCGCACGACGAAACAGCTGATCGGCCAGTTCGTCGCGACCCGCGTGAGCCCGCGCCGAGCCCTCGCCCAGGCGAAGCTGGGCCTGCTGAGCGACCGCGAACGCCAGATCGTCACGGCGGTCGCGCGGGGCAAGCCGAACGCGGAGATCGGGGCGGAGCTGTTCGTCAGCGAAGCGACGGTGAAAACGCACATCACGCGCACGTTCGCGAAGCTCGACGTCAGCAACCGGGTCCAGCTCACGATCTTCGCTTACGAAGCGGGGCTCGTCACACCCTGAGCCCGGGTGTTGCACCGAGGCCCCGTGAAGCGATGTAACGAACATGACCCGCCCCGATGACGAACAGCACCGCGCACTGGTCGCGGCGCTGCGGGAGTGGGCCCGCCAGGTCGATTCCGTGCCCTACCCCGCCAAGCTCGACATCGACGCGCTGCTGGACCGCTACTACGAGAGCCGGCCGGCACCGCCGCCCGCCGCGTCGCTGGTGCTCACCGCGACCGCCGACGCCACCGTCGTCGCCGTCTCCGGGGACATCGACCTGGCCTGCGGGGACCGGTTGCACGACCGGCTCGCCGAAGAGATCGGGCTGGCCCCGCGCGGTCTCGTCCTCGACCTGACCGGGGTGCGCCACTGTTCCGCCCGCGGCGTCGCGCTCCTGCACGAGGTGGCCGGCCGCGCCCACCGCGCCGGGGTCCCGTTCGCCCTCGCCGGCTGTCCCGCGGTGGTGCTCCGGGCGATCGAGACCCTCCGGCTGGGCCCGCTCCGGCCGCTGCACCCCACCGTGGCCGACGCGCTCGAGTGGCTCGGGATCCTGACCCGGCTGCGGGCGGCTACTTCGCCGCCGGAGCCGTGGCCACCGCCGACTCACCGAACCTGATCCCCTTGGCCTCCTTGCCGATCGCCGTCAGCACCGCCACCGCGACCAGGCCGGGGACCACCGTCCACAGCAGCGCCGAGGTGTACCCGTGCGCCTCCGCGACGGCCTGCTGGATCGGCAGGTTCAGCGCGGCCAGCAGGTTGCCCAGCTGGTAGGTCACGCCCGGGTAGAAGCCGCGGATGGCGTCCGGGGACATCTCGGTCAGGTGCGCCGGGATCACGCCCCACGCGCCCTGCACCATGATCTGCATCAGGAACGAGCCGAGCGCGAGCATCCCCGCACCGTGGTCGAACGCGAAGATCGGGATCACCGGCAGGCCGAGCACCGCCGCCGTGACGATCGTGCGTCGGCGGCCCAGGCGTTCGGACAGCGTGCCGAAGGTCAGGCCGCCGATGATGGCGCCGACGTTGTACAGCACGGCGATCCAGGTGCTCGTCGACGCGCTGAGCCCGGCGCCGCCGTTTTCGTGGGCCTTCAGGAAGCTCGGGTAGACGTCCTGGGTGCCGTGGCTCATCCAGTTGAACGCCGTCATCAGCAGGATCAGGTAGCCGAAGCGGCGGATCACCTTCGGGTTCAGCAGGATGTCCTTGACCGACGTCCGCGTCACGCGCAGCTTCTCCCGCGCGACCTCCCAGACCTCCGACTCGCGCACGCGCGCCCGGATCAGCAGGCTGATCAGCGCCGGGAAGATGCTGAGCACGAAGATCCAGCGCCATTCGAGGTCGAGCAGCGAGTGGAACAGCAGGTACGCGAGCGCGGCGAGCAGGTAGCCGATCGAGTAGCCGACCTGCAGCAGGCCCGAGAAGAACCCGCGGCGGGCCACCGGGATCTTCTCCATCGCCAAGGCCGCGCCGAGGCCCCACTCGCCGCCCATGCCGATGCCGTAGACGAAGCGCAGGACGAGCAGCACGGTGTAGTTCGGGGCGAACGCGCAGAGCAGGCCGGCCACCGAGTACAGCAGGACGTCGGCCATCAGCGGGATCCGCCGTCCCACCCGGTCGGCCCACAGGCCGAACAGCAGCGCGCCGACCGGGCGCATCACCAGCGTGGCGGTGGTGATGAACGCCAGCTGCGTCGCCGTCGCGCCGAACGACTTGTCCTTGGCGATGTCCGCCAGGACGAAGACGACGAGGAAGTAGTCGAACGAGTCCATGCTCCAGCCGAGCAGCGCCGCGAGGAAGGCGTTGCGCTGATCGGATGTAAGCGCTTTCTTGGCCGGCGCCGATGCCGGCTGGCGTTCCGTCACGTTTGCCCCGTCCCGTCGGTTGTTCACCGGAAGACCGCAGGCACGGTGTAGCACCCACGGCGGGGCGCGGGCAAGGGTCAGAGCGCGACGCGGGTGCGGACCCGGCGGCCGACGTCGCGCGCCCAGGCCTTGATCAGGTCCCAGTCGCGGAAGTCGCCGGCACGCCGCCCGGCCGCGAACAGGCGCGGGATGAGGCCGCGCACGGTCGCCGGGTCGAGGCGCCCGCCGAAGGTCGCGGTGCGCT
>NZ_JAAGNB010000019.1:0-3525 GCF_010550475.1 Amycolatopsis sp. SID8362 | reverse complement strand
CCCGCGCCCCGCTGGGACCTGCGGCCGGGCCGCCCGGACCTGACGGCGTTCCCCCGCCAGGCCTGGATCACCGCGACCCGCCGCGCCCTGCTGCGCACCCCGGCGTCGGCGTTCGGCTACGAGTCGGAGCTGGGCGCGCCCGAGCTGCGGGACACCCTCGCGAGCTACCTCGCCCGCGCCCGCGGCGTGGTCGCCGACCCGGCGCGGATCGTCGTGTGCCACGGGTATTCCCACGCCATCGCGGTGCTGTCCCGGGTGCTGTTCGATTCGGGCATCGGCGAAGTGGCGTTCGAGAACCCGTCACTGGGCATGTACCGCGCGATCGCGGCGGCGCAGGGCCCGCGCGTGGTCGGCGTCCCGGTCGACGAGCACGGCCTCGAAGTGTCCGCATTGGACAGTCCGGCGGTCGTCGTGACGGCGGCGCACCAGTACCCCACCGGCGTCACCCTCGCCCCGCACCGCCGAGCCGCACTGACCCGCTCCGGCGCGTGGGTGCTGGAGGACGACTACGACGGCGAGTTCAGGTTCGACCACCAGCAGGTCGGCGCGCTGCAGGCCCTGGCCCCGGAGCGCGTGGTGTACGCGGGTACGGCGAGCAAGACCCTCGCCCCGGCCCTGCGCCTGGCCTGGCTGGTGCTGCCGAGGTCATTGGTGGAACCGGTCCGCGCGGCCATGGCCGACAGCGGTTCCCGCCCGGCGCTGCTGAACCAGCTGGCCCTGGCGGAGCTGATCGACTCGGGCGCGTACGACCAGCACGTCCGCCGCAGCCGCGCGGAGTACCGTTCCCGCCGCACCCGCCTGCTGGCCGCGCTGCCGGACTCGGTCCGCCCCCAGGGCATTGCGGCGGGCCTGCACCTCCTGCTGATGCTGCCGGCGGACGGCCCGACGGAAACCCAGGCCCTGGCAGCCTGCCGCCGCCGCGCGATCGGCATCGAAGGCCTGCGCGGTTATTGGATGGACGCGAACGGCCCCGGCGGCTTGATCGTCGGCTACGCGGCCCCGGCGAAGCACGCTTTCGCCGGAGCGACGCAGACGTTGATCGAGGCGCTGCACGAGATCACGAGCTGAACCCGCGCGGTTCCGTTGCCCCGCAAGCGGCTTGGCCCTCGCCGCTCGATCGGCCTGACCACCGCCGCTCACGCCCATCCCCGCGCCGCTCAAGCGGCTTGGCCACGCCGCTCATATGGCTCAGCCCTCGCCGCTCGATCGGCCTGACCACCGCCGCTCACGCCCGCCCCCGCGCCACTCGCCGCTCAAGCGGCTTGGCCACGCCGCTCATGTGGCTCAGCCCGCTCGATCGGCCTGCCCATCCCCGCGCCACTCGCGCGGTGTCGCCCGCCGTCCAACCAGCCTCAGCCGCGCTGTCAGGGGCATCTGCCTGTACGCCACTCCTCTCCCGTGTCAGGCCGCAACCCGCGGGCCACCCGATCCGGCCGGCCCGCGGCCCCGGTCAGAACCAGCAGTCCGGCCGGACCCGCAGCAGTTCCGTCCGCAGCACCGGCGTCCCGTCGACCGGCGCGGGATCCTCGGCCGTCGGCTGGATCCCGCCGGCCGCCACCCGGTCCAGGGTCTGCAGCCCTTCGGCCCCGACCGTCCCGAAGACGGTGTAGTTCGGCCGCAGCGCGGAATCGCCGTACACGACGAAGAACTGCGACCCGTTGGTGTCCGGCCCCGCGTTGGCCATCGCCAGCAACCCGCGCGCGTAGACCCGCCGCGCCCCGGTCGGGTCCGTCGGCGCCGGCGGCAGGTCCACCGGCAGCTCGTCCTTGTACTTGTAGCCCGGCCCGCCTTCCCCGGTCGCCGTCGGGTCGCCGCACTGCAGCACCCTGAGCGTCGGGTAAGCGGTGAGCCGGTGGCAGACGGTGTGGTCGTAGAACCGGTGCCGCGCCAGGTGCAGGAAGCTCTGCACGGTGCACGGCGCCTTCGCGCGGTCGAGCGTCAGCGGCAGCGCGCCCTGGCTCGTCGGAATCGCGACACCCACCTTGCCGTGACTCGGCGTCCACCGCGGATCGGCCGGCAACGGCACCGGCAGCGCAGCCGGCTCGTCCGGCGTCTCGGTGTACTGGCACGGCCCGTGCGTCGTCTTCGGCGGCGGCGCATCGGCCGCGGCGGCGACGCCGTTGCCCGCCGCGAACAACGCACCCACCGCCAGCGCGGTGACGAGTCTCTTCTTCATCCTGCACGCCCTCCCAGTGATCGCCCGATTCCGGAGCGTCCCGCAGTCTAGGGCCCGGCACCGACAGGAATAACCGGCGAAAGTCGCCCGTGTCAGCCCATCGGGTGAACCCGGCGACGGACCCCCGGGAAATTGTCGGACCCCCGGCGCACGATGGTGATCACGCGGCGAACCGGTCGCGCCGGAGGAGGGGAAGTCATGGAGTTCCATCGAAGAACCGTTGCGGTGGCACGGTTTCTGCTCGCCCGCTTCACACGAGCGGTTTGGACCGCGCCGCCAATCCGCGATCAGCACTCCCCACGCGGCAGCGCATCAACCCCGCAGATCCGCGATCAGCTCCTCGGCGGCCGCGAACGGGTCAAGCTCCCGCGCCACCACCCGCTCGGCAACCTCACCCAGCCTCCCGCCGCCCCGCAGATCGGCCAGCTCCGCCCGCAACCGCCGCACCGCGATGGCCTCGACCTCGTCGCGTGCGCGGGCCGCCCGGCGCCGGGTCAGCTCGTCGTGCGCGACGAGCCACTCGTGGTGCGAAGCCAGCGCCCGCACCACCTCGTCGACGCCCTCGCCCTTCGCCGCGACCGTCCGCACGATCGGCTGCCGCCAGCTCGCACCCCGGATTTCCCGGCGGGCCAGCGAAATCATCTGCTTCAGGTCGTGCACCGTGGCGTCGGCGCCCTCGCGGTCCGCCTTGTTCACGACGAACACGTCGGCGATCTCGAGCACCCCGGCCTTCGCGGCCTGGATGCCGTCGCCCATCCCCGGCGCGAGCAGCACCACGGTGGTGTCGGCCAGCTTCACGACGTCCACTTCGGACTGCCCGACCCCGACGGTCTCGATCAGCACCACGTCGAAGCCCGCGGCGTCGAGCACGCGCACCGCCTGCGGGGTCGCCCACGAGAGCCCGCCGAGGTGGCCGCGCGTGGCCATCGAGCGGATGAACACGCCCGGGTCGGTGGCGTGCTCGGTCATCCGGATCCGGTCGCCGAGGAGCGCGCCGCCCGAAAACGGCGAAGACGGGTCGATCGCGAGCACCCCGACCCGCTTGCCCTCCGCGCGCAACGCGGTGAGCAGCGCCGAAGTCGAGGTCGACTTGCCGACGCCGGGCGGCCCGGTGAGCCCGATGACCCGGGCCCGCCCGGTGTGCGGGGTCAGTGCCCGCGCGATCTCGGCGACCCGGGGGTGGGCGTCCTCGACGAGCGACAGGAGCCGCGCGACGGCTCGGGGCTGCCCGACCCGTGCGCGGCCGACCAGGTCGTCGAGGTCGAGGGAATCGGCCACTTACGCGGACGGCACCCGCAGCAGCAGGGCGTCGCCCTGGCCACCGCCACCGCACAGCGCGGCCGCGCCGA
>NZ_JAAGNB010000860.1:0-37384 GCF_010550475.1 Amycolatopsis sp. SID8362 | reverse complement strand
CCTCCAGCGCCACGAGCGCCCCCGCCGAGCCGCCGAACACCCCGAGCGGCCCGCTCGCGCCCGGCAGCCGGTCGCGCAGCTCGGCCAGCGCCGCCGGGAACTCCCCCGCCGCCTGCTCGGTCACCGGCTCGAACACGTTCAGCACGGCGTCTTCGCTCGCCCGCCGGAAGACCTCGTCGTGCCCGCCTTCGGGCAGCCGCTTCCCGGAGAGCGGCAGGCCCAGGTACACCCGCCAAGCCCGCAGTCCGGCCATCGGCACGGCTTCGGCCATCGCCTGCTCGCTCGCCGGCACGTCCATCAGGTGCCAGCCCACGACCAGCGCCGCCGGTTCGTCCGGGTCCGACGGCGGCACCGCCACGAACGGCACCCCGGCCGCGATTCCCTCGATCATTTCGCGCTCCCTCGGTTTCGTTGTGCCCCAAGGAAACCGCGAGACGAGCGGCGGAGTCCAACAGCCTTTCGGGCCGCGACGACAACCGCTGGTTGTCACACAAAAAGCCGTGAAGGCCTCCTTACCGGCGTTTTCGACCGGTAAGGAGGCCTTCACGGACTTCCCGGGGACGTCAGCCGACGCCCAGGTAGGCCTCCTTGATGCTGTTGTCCGCGAGGAGCTCCTTGCCGGTACCGGATTTGGTGATCCGGCCGGTTTCGAGCACGTACGCGCGGTGGGCGCGGGACAGCGCCTGCTGCGCGTTCTGCTCCACCAGCAGCACCGTGGTGCCCTGCTTGTTGATCTCCGTGATGATCCGGAAGATCTGCTGGATGAACTGCGGGGCGAGCCCCATCGACGGCTCGTCCAGCAGCAGCAGCTTCGGCTTCGCCATCAGCGCGCGCCCGATGGCGAGCATCTGCTGCTCGCCGCCGGACATCGTGCCGCCCATCTGCGTCTTGCGCTCCGCCAGCCGCGGGAACAGCTCGAAGACCCGCTCCAGGTCCTCGGTCAGGTCCTTGCGGTCCTTGCGGGCGTAGGCGCCCATGTCGAGGTTCTCCATGACCGTCATGCCGGGGAAGATCCCGCGGCCTTCCGGTGCCTGCGAAATGCCGCGGACCACCCGGAGGTCGCCGCGCAGCTTGGAGATGTCCTCGCCGGCGAACGTGATCTTGCCCGACGAGATCGGCCGGATGCCCGAGATGGCCCGCATCGTCGTCGACTTGCCGGCGCCGTTGGCCCCGATCAGCGTGACGATCTCGCCTTCCTGAACCGAGATGGACAGCCCGGAGACCGCCTGGATCCGTCCGTAGTGGACGGACACGTCCGACAACTCAAGCAACGTCATCGTCAGGCACCCCCAGGTAGGCCGCGATCACCGCGGGGTTCTCGCGGATCTCGGCGGGCAGTCCTTCGGCGATCTTCTTGCCGAACTCCAGCACCACGATCCGGTCGGTCACGCCCATGACGAGCTTCATGTCGTGTTCGATGAGCAGCACGGTGTAGCCGTCGTCGCGGATGGTCCGGATCAGGCCCATCAGGTCTTCCTTCTCCGCCGGGTTGAAGCCCGCCGCGGGCTCGTCCAGGCAGAGCAGCTTCGGCTCGGTGGCCAGCGCCCGCGCGATCTCCAGGCGCCGCTGGTAGCCGTAGGGCAGGTTCTTCGCCCGGTCGGCCGCGCGGTCGGCGATGCCGACGAACTCCAGCAGGGCCATCGCCTTCTCGACGGCGGCCTTCTCCTCGCGGTGGTGCCGCGGGGAGCGGACCAGCGCGCCGAGCAGGCTGGTCTTGTGCCGCGCGTCGGTGCCGACGACGACGTTCTCCAGCGCGGTCATCTCGCTGAACAGGCGGATGTTCTGGAACGTCCGCGCGATGCCCAGCTGGGTGATGCCGTGCCGCGACGTCTTGCCCAGCGCCCGGCCCTCCAGCCGGACCTCGCCCGAGGTCGGCCGGTAGACGCCGGTCATCGCGTTGAAGCACGTCGTCTTGCCCGCGCCGTTCGGCCCGATCAGGCCGAGGATCTCGCCGCGGCGGATGCCGAAGTTGATCTGGTCGAGCGCGACGAGACCGCCGAAGCGCATCGTCACGTCGTCGACCTCGAGCAGCGTCTCGCCGACCTCGACCTCGATGTCGCGGTCCGGCGCGACGACCTCGGCGACCTCGGCGTCGTGCTCGGCCCGCTCTTCGGCCGTCATCTGCTGCAGTTCGGCGACGAGGCCGCCCTCCGCGACGACCTCGGGCCCGCCGTTCTGGGGCTCGGTCATGGCTTGCTCCCCGGGGTCGGTTCGGTCTGCAGCGCGCCGTCGCTGCTGATCTGCTCACCTCGGCCCAGCAGGCGCTGGTACGCCTGCCTGCCGTAGGCGAGCAGCCGCTGGCGCGCACCGAGCAGGCCCTGCGGCCGGAAGATCATCAGGATGATCAGCGCCAGGCCGAAGATCAGGTACTTGTACTCGGCGATCGCCTGGAAGCGCAGCGGGACGTAGGCGACGACGCAGGCACCGAGGAGGACGCCGACCTTGTTGCCCGAACCGCCGAGAATCACCGCGGCCAGGAACAGCATCGACGTGACGACGTCGAACTTCTGGTTGTTCACGAAGCCGAGCTGGCCGGCGTAGAGCGCGCCGGAGAGGCCGCCGATCGCCGCGCCGCTGATGAACGCCCAGATCTTGAACTTGAACGTCGGCACGCCCATGATCTCGGCCGCGTCCTCGTCGTCCCGGATGGCCACCCACGCGCGGCCGACGCGGCTGCGCTCCAGGTTCCCGACCAGGAACAGCACGGCGATGATCAGCGTGACGCACAGCCAGTACCACGGCGTGCCGTTCGAGTTGTTGAACAGCGCCGAGCCGTCGGCGTTGGTGCCCGGCGGGTGCCCGACCTCCTTGAAGCCGGAGTTGCCGCGCAGCGGGCCGACGTTGTCCGCGAGCAGGCGGACGATCTCGCCGAACCCGAGCGTCACGATCGCGAGGTAGTCCCCCCGCAGCCGCAGCGTCGGTGTCCCGAGGATCACGCCGAACACCATCGTCACGACCATGGCGATCGGCAGCACGACGAGGAACGGCAGGTGCGACAGCGACGAGTCGGGGCTGGTGAACAGCGCCATCACGTACGCGCCGATGGCGAAGAACCCGACGTAGCCGAGGTCCAGCAGGCCGGCCTGGCCGACCACGACGTTGAGGCCGATGGCGACCAGCGCGTAGCGGGCCACCTCGAACATCGCGATCGGGAAGTCGTACCCCGGCTGGGTGGTCAGGATCGGCGGGTTCAGCACCGGCAGGAAGTAGATCAGCACCACCAGCGGGATCAGGATGACCCACTGCTGGACGCGGCTCAGGTTGTTCCAGCGCTCGCGCAGCGAGTGCTTGCCGGGGCTCGCCACCGCCGGCTGGGTCGTGGTCGTCGTCATACCCGGGCCTTTCCGAGCGACTCACCGAGGATGCCGGTGGGCCGGATCATCAGGACCAGCACCAGCAGCACGAACGCGACGATGTCGCGCCACCCGCCGCCGAACAGCGACTGGCCGTAGTTCTCCGCGACGCCGAGCAGCAGGCCGCCCAGCAGCGCGCCGCGCAGGTTGCCGATACCGCCGAGCACCGCCGCGGTGAACGCCTTGATGCCGAGCAGGAAGCCGCCCTGGTACCAGGCGCCCTGCGGGATCTTCATCATGTAGAACAGCGCCGCCGCGCCGGCCAGCAGGCCGCCGATGAGGAACGTCAGCATGATGACGCGTTCCTTGTTGACGCCCATCAGCGTCGCGGTGTCCGGGTCCTGCGCCACGGCGCGGATGCCGCGCCCGAACTTCGTCTTGTTGACGAAGTAGTTGGCGCCCAGCATCAGCAGGATCGACGCGACGACCGTGATGATCGTGACGTTGGTGACGCTGCCGCCGAAGAGCGTGAAGACTTCCTGGTTGCGCATCAGGCGGATGCCCAGTTCGGGGTTGCCGCCGCGCCAGATGAAGATGAGCTGCTGCAGCACGAAGGACGCGCCGATCGCGGTGATCAGGAAGACCAGCTTGGGTGCCCCGCGTTTTCTCAGCGGCCGGTAGGCGACCCGTTCGAGGACCACCGCCGTGCCGCCGGAGATCGCCATCGACGCCAGCAACGCGAGGAGCAGGAAGCCGATCAGCTCGATCACGGTGAGCGTGGGCGTGTTACCGGGGCGGAACCCGAGGCCGTAGAAGGTGAACCACGTCGCGTAGACGCCGTAGATGAACACCTCGGAGTGGGCGAAGTTGATGAGCTTCAGGACGCCGTAGACGAGCGTGTAGCCCAGCGCCACGAGCGCGTAGATGCTGCCGTAGGCGAGCCCGTCGAACGTGTTGTTCCAGAACTGGTCGAGGAACGCGTCCACGTTGAACGTGATCCAGCTGTCGCTCTGCGCCAGAACGACCGAGGTCAAGTGATGAGTCAATGACACACTAGTTCTCCATGTGGGACCGGGGTGTTCGCCCGGCGGGATCCAGCCGCCGGGCGAACACCCCGGGAATCAGAACGGAAGCGTTGCGCTACTTGATCTCGGTGTTGCGGACGATCTTCCCGCCCTCGACCTTGTAGGTCCACACGGTCGTGCTGGACAGCTCGCCCTTGTCGTCCCACTTGAAGTGCTTCGTGATGCCCTGGCCGTCGTAGCTCTTGACGAAGTCCAGCAGGCCGGCGCGGTCCTTCTTGCCCGAGTCGATGCCCTTGAGCAGGATCGTCGCCAGGTCGTAGGCCTCGGGCGAGTAGGTGCCCGGGTCCTTGCCGACCGAGGCCTTGTAGGCGTCGGTGAACTTGGTGAACTGGTCCGCCGGGACGCACGGGCAGGTGAAGTACGCCTTCGAGGCCGCCTCGCCGGCGCCCTTGACGAACTCGTCGTCCTTGACGCCGTCCGGGCCGACGAACTTGGCCTCGACGCCCGCGTCGTTCAGCTGCTGCGCGAACGGAGCGGCTTCCTGGTAGTACCCGGAGTAGAACACCGCGTCCGGCTTCTCGCTCTTGATCTTGTTGACCACGGCCGAGAAGTCGGTCTGCTTGGTCTTGACGCTGTCCTGGCAGGTGCCCTTGTCGCCGAGCGCCTGGACGGTCGAAGCCGCGAGACCGGTGCCGTAGTCGGAGTCGTCCTTGATGACGCACACCTTGTTGGCCTTGAGCTCACCGGTCATGAACTTCGCGGCGGCCGGGCCCTGGGTGTTGTCGTTGCCCAGACCGCGGAAGAAGGTCTTCCAGCCGTTCTGGCTCAGGGTCGGGTTGGTCGCCGACGGGGTGACCGTGACCAGGCCCGCGCCGTTGAAGATGTTGCCCGCGGCCTTGGACTCGCCGGAGAACGGCAGGCCGACGACGCCGATGATGGCCGGCGTGTTGACGATCTGCGTCACGATGCCGGGCGCCTTGTCGGGCGTGCCCTCGGTGTCGAACTGCTCCAGCTTGACCTGGCAGCCCGGGTTCGCCTTGTTGTGCTGCTCCACGGCGAGCTTCGCGCCGTTCAGGATGTTGACGCCCAGCGCGGCGTTGGCGCCGTTGATGGTGCCCGCGTACGCGATGGAGGTCGGGGAACACTGGGCCTTGCCGTCACCGGCGGGGTCGGCCGCGTCGGCGGCGGCGGACGGCGCCGCGGCCTGGGACTGCGAGCTCGCGCTGCTGTTGCCCGAGCCGCTGTCGGTCCGTGCCGAACACGCACTGAGCGAAATGGCCCCGGCAGCGGCCAGCACGATGAACCGCGCAAGTCGTGCTTTCTGCACTCGTTCCTCCAAATGCCACCTGACCGCCCGGTAGGACGGCTGTCCCCATGTGGGACCTGACTGGCCGCTGAAAGTAGCCGCCCCGGGAGCCGTTGCACAGAGTCACACGTGCTCTTGTAGCCACATCGTGACGGTCGTCACGAGTATTAACGTATGATTTACACCCGCTCGTCGTAATCCGACCAGCAGGTGGTAACTCTCGGTGCTCAACAGCCCGCAGACTGCCCCTTGACGCCTGGTTCAAGGTGTGCAGAGTCTACGGAACACGAGTCGATCACCGCGCCCGGCCACGCCGGGAAGGTTCGCAAAGGTATCAACAGCGCCCTTTCGGGCACCCGGAGCGTCACGAAAAAGGGGTGCGCCCGGTTTCCCCGGGCACACCCCATCGTTCGGTGGTTCAGCTTCCGATGCTTTCCACGACGGCCTCGGCGACGGCCTTCATGGTGGTCCGGCGGTCCATGGCGGTCCGCTGGATCCACCGGAAGGCGTCGGGCTCGGTGAGCCCCTGGCGGCTCATGAGCAGCCCCTTGGCCCGGTCGATGACCTTGCGCGTCTCGAGCCGATCGGTCAGCCCGGCGACCTCGGCCTCGAGCGCCTGCAGCTCGGAGAACCGGCTGACGGCGAGCTCGATGGCGGGCACGAGATCCCGCTTCGCGAACGGCTTGACCAGGTACGCCATGGTCCCGGCGTCCCGCGCGCGTTCGACGAGGTCCCGCTGGCTGAAAGCGGTGAGGATGACAACCGGCGCGATCCGGTCCCCGGTGATCTTCGAAGCGGCCTCGATGCCGTCCAGCTTGGGCATCTTGACGTCGAGGATCACGAGATCGGGCTTGAGATCGGTGGCCAGCGCGATGGCCTGCTCCCCGTCCCCGGCTTCCCCGACGACTTCGTAGCCTTCTTCGCGCAGCATTTCGACGAGGTCCAGCCGGATGAGCGCCTCGTCCTCCGCGACGAGCACCCGACGCTGCGGCACGGTGGCGGCACCGTTGGCCTCGGTAGCCTGATCGGTCACCGGGGTCCTCCTGAAGACTCGGCGGGACAGTCGGTTTTCGCGGCTTCCCGCGAACCTGAAGCCTACCGGGAACGATCCAGTTCCCGAGATGGCCTTCACCACGAAGTGGCGCGCACGACACTCGCGGCCCCGGAGACAGCCAGGAGGCGGTGATCCCGTAGGGTTACCGCGTCGCGCCCCCGTAGCCCAACTGGCAGAGGCAACGGATTCAAAACCCGTCCAGTGTGAGTTCGAATCTCACCGGGGGCACGGAGATTTCCCAGGTCAGCGTCATATTTCCAGTCGAGGCAGCGACTCAGCGGACCATGTTTGCCCAGGTCAAGCCGTGTGAGTTCGAATCCCTCAGGGGTAGGACTGGTAGGGCCGGAAGAAGATCCCTGTCTGGGCGGCCATCTCACCATTCCTGACCTCGATCACCGGTCTCTGCGACAAGAACCACTGTCCCAACACTGACCGGGCGTTAAGGCCGAGACGCACAGGCTGGCTCTGGCTACGGCCTACCACTGCTGGCGATGCGCCCGCCCCGGCATCAACGGGCGGCACAGCATCACCACCAGCACCCGATGGTCCGGGGTGGGCCGATTCAGCCCAGGCGGTGATCGCTCGAAGCGCCGCAATACCGCCTTGGAAGCGATCACCCTGCTCGGCGTTCGACGTCACGCCTCGGGCGCGTGGCCGCAAGCGGCGGTCGGCCTCTCCGTCTCCAGCCGGCTTCCAGTTCCAGCTTCGGCCAGGCGACATCGTCACCGGCCCCGATCGTCCACCGCGTCAGCATCTCGATACGATCGTCGGGAAGGTGGCCCACTGGCCGTCGCCGCGCTCCAGGCCACCGGTAGTAGAGAAATCTCGCCAGTGGCGTGGACCACCGGCCTGATGGCCGTGCACCTCTCCTCGTCGAGGATGCTGTCCTGCTGGGTTCGAGCGATCAGAATCGGCATTCATCACCTGCTGCCCGAGCGTCAAAGCGCTCGGTCCAGGAGGTCGAAGCGCAATGCTTCTTGAGGAACGGCTCTATCATTCGTCAGCAGGCCGAAGGCATGTTCGCGCACGCCGTTCGGCAGCCACGCAGTCAGCGCCTTGGCCCGCCCTGGCTCGACCGTCGCTCCCGACCGCGACGGCTGTTGCGCAAGCAGGGTCCAGAGCGCCACCGCCGGTCCCGCGGGAATGCCGGACCGACGCGCGACGGCACAGGCCGCCGCCGCTATCTCCAACCCGGGGGCGTCGAGGTCGCCGAGGTAGTCCAGCCGGGTCACCGTGAACGGGAGGGCCGCCAAGGACTCCAGCGGCGCGGTGTTGCGGCCCTGGATCCACGCGACCGCCACCCACGGCGGCGCCGGGCGGGTGCGGAGGACACGGAGCAGGCTCCGGAAGGTGGCGTGGTTCTCGACGCAGACCACCGCCCCGGGTGATCCCACGGAAGCCGTCGCCGGTTCCCAGGTGAGCGGGGTTGCTACCCGGACGCACCGCAACAGGTCGAAAGTCAACCGGTCGGGCCGCCACAGCGTAGCCCCGCCCAACGGGGGCGTCGGGTCGAACGCCTTTTCCTTGCCCAGGAGCTCGTAGGCGCGTTCGGCCGCGGCTACGACCGGGGTCTTCCCGCCGTCGGTCCGCCGGAGCCAGTCGTTCGCGGCGAGGAGCACGGTCCGCTGGGTGCCGGTCAGCTCGAGCGCCGTCGCCCAGCCGGCGAGTTCGTGACGCAGCGGCACGCCGACCGGGCGCCGCCGGTCACCGTCCCGGGACAACCTGGCCAGCACGATCGACTTCGGCAGCACGCTTCGCCCTCGGCGTACCGTGGTCTTCGCGGGTGTCCACCGGCCTGCCAGCCTGCCTCGCTCGATCGTCGTGAGGATCAGCTGCGCAACCTCCGCCGGGTCCGCCTGGGGAACTAGGTTCGTCAACGCGGTGGCGAACGTATCGATGTCACGGCGCCCACCGGCATCGTCCGGGTCAAGTGCGCGAACCAGTGCATCGAGATCGACCGTCCTCATTCGCCGAGAACCTGCAGAACATCGTGCTGGATCAGAGTCAGGTCCGCGAGCTCGCGATCGCCGTCGTCCACGACGACGACCTTCTCGCCGGACGACGGTCGTGAGCGGCGGCCGAGGGTGATGATCCGGTCGAACATCGAGAGCGCTCCCTTGTCCTTGGGCGCCGCCGTGAAGACGAGTTGGAGGCCGAGCTTGTCCGCGGCGAGCCGCATCGTCCGGACGAACTGGTCCGCCGACGCCTGCCCGAACGGGTTGTCCAGCCACAGCCAGCCGATCGAGGCGTCGTTGCCGGCCGCCTTCACCCGAGCCATCGTCGCGTACAGCAGTACTCCGGCGGTCACCCGTTGCCCGCCCGAGAAGTTCTTCAGCTCGGCCACGTCGACCCGATCGAGGACGAGGTCCGTGTGCGGCTTCAGCAGGCGAACCCGGAACGGCGCGTCGACCAACGCCCGGGCAGCGGCGAACAACATCACCTGGGCATCCGAGCGACCGGCACCGGGCACCAGCAGAGCGTGCACCACGCGGGCCACCCGGTCGACCGAGACGGACTCGTCGGCCGGGACCGGCTCGTGTTCGATGACCGCGAACCGCTGTCCTGACCACTCTCCGAGGCCGTCGGGCAGGCGCGACTGGTTCTGGTAGTGACGGAGTTTTTCGATCGCGGTGGACGCCTGGATGTGCAGCATCCGGGCACAGGTGCGGACGCGGTCGTCGTGCTGGTCGAGATCGTCGCGCAGGGTCGCCACCCGTTGTTCGAGCTGGCCCGCGACGCGCTCCGCGTCGACGGCGAGGTTCCGGTCCGCCCGCAGCCGCACGATCAGGTCGGCCAGCCGAGGGTCCTTACCATCCTCGACCGCCCGCGCGTCCTTGCCGTTAGCGAGGGCGCGCACCTTGCCAACCAGATCACCGGCCGCCGCTGCCTTGTCGTTCACGGCTTCTTCCGCCTGCCTCAGCTCCTCGGCGGCTTTGGCCAGCTGCCCGGTCAGCTCGTCGACGTCGTCGAAAACGCGGCCGGTCGCGTCATCGGCCGCGAGATGGCGCAGCGGCCGCGCCGACACGTCGATCAACTGGCTTGCCACCTCGGCTCTTTCCACTTCGCCCTTGGCTTCGGCCACTAGGCGCTCTTCCGCGGCGCGCTTTTCGAGGTACTCGACGGCCAAGTCGTCGAGCAGGCGAGCCTGGCGATCGGCCTCTTGCGGTGAAGTGACCAGGACCGTCGCAGGAAACCCGTCGAAGTCCGCCGAAGTTCGGTCCGCACGATCTTCGATGTGCGTGCGATGGACGGCACGAGCGGACTCGGCTGCCGCCTCGGCCTTCGCGAGCGCCTGCCCAGCGTCGACGCTGCGGGTTTCCGCGGTCCGGATCGACTCGGTGAGCGCGACCGAGTGCCGGGCACCGTCGCTCAGCGCGTACTCCTCCGCGAGTGCACGCCGGTCGGGGTCCGCACCGATCCGGGCACCCGCTTCAGCGAGCTCGGCCCGGACTCGGTCGATTTCTTTGTGCAGCTCGGGATCGAGGGCCGCTTCCGTCATGGCTTCCCGCACACTGTTGAGTCGGGCCCGCAAGCCGCTTTCTTCTTCTGTCGTGACCGGCCCGTCGGTGGTGGGCGCGAGACCGGCGGTCCGCAACGCTTCCCCGGCGTCGTCGCGAGCGCGGATCTGCTCGGCCAGCCGGGTTTTCGCATCGTCGATCCGCTCGGTGAGTTCTTCCTTGACACCCGCCAGCTCTTCGAGGCGCTCGTCCAGCGAAGCGATCGTCTCCCGAAGGCCGGGGAGTTCGCCGCGAATCGCCTCGATCGTCGAAGCCGCAGCGATCACCGGGACCAGCAGCCGGCGCAGCTCGGCCGCCGCGTCGATCGCCTCCCGCGCCCGCTTCGCCCTGGCCAGTTGACCCTTCTCCTGTTCCCCCAGGCTGCCCAGCCGAGCCTGGACGGCCTCGGCGTTCCGATCCGCTTCGCCCTCGCGCTGCCGCGCGGCCTCGCGGCTGCGGTTCAGCTCGGCCCGCGGGTCTTCGGGAAAATCGTCCCAAAACCGGCGGCAGGACGCCAGTGTGGCGCGAATCGCCTGCCCACGCGTGGTGGCATCCGCCAGATCTCCGTCCGCGCGATCGGCCACGTCCCGGGCCGCGGCGACGACCCCGGCCGCGGCTTCCCGGTCGAAGGCGCCGGCGGGCGGAAGCAGGATTCGCGCTTCCGTACCACCGTCGCCTTCCCCTGTCGCCGCGGCGGCCGGGTCGGTCACCGCCCCCACCCACAGCGCGGTGTCGAGCTCCAAGTCTTCGAGCACGTCGAGGACGTCGGCCACCAGCCGGGGCTCGGCGACGACGACACCGGACGCGATGTCGGGCCGTGCGCGTGCGAAGGACGCGGCGACCTCCGCGTTCATGGTGTCGGCAATCCACCGCCAGCCGGACCAGGCCGGGATTTCTCGGTCCTCGCACCGGCGAACCGCGCGTTCGACCGTCTCCGCAGGTGGCAGCAGGCCGTCCGCCCCGATCGAATCGATGGTGCGCCGGGCGCGCTGGAGAAGGGTACGGGCCGCGTCGGCGTTCTGGTCCGCCCGAACGGACCGGGTGTTCAGCGTGTCGGTGAGGAACGACCGGCCACCCCACAGATCGACTTCCGAACTCCCCACGGCGTCGAGAAGTTGTTCGTCTGCAAGCAATTGCGTCACGCGGCGGTCGACGGCCGCGACGGTGTCGCCGAACCGAAGGCCCTCGTCCCGAGCTTCCCGGCCACGACGTTGCGCGGCTGCGAGCGTGTCCTTCGCAGCACCGGTTTCCGTCCGGATCCGGTCGAGTTCGCCCTCCGCGGCTTCACCTTCGGTCCGGGCCACGGCGATCTCCTCGGCGAGCGCCGCGTCCCGTCGCGCCGGGTCGTCGCCTTCCCGCAGCAGTTCCGCATCGATCGCGTCGGCGAGCGTCGTCTCGGCTGTAGTCCGGTTCCGCTCGTGCTGGCGCACCTGTTCGGCGGCAGCGCCCCTCTTGCGCTGGCAGTCCCGTTCCTCTCGGTCGGCGCCCGCCAGCTCGCGTCTTGCGGTCTGGAGCGTGCCGTCCGCGGCCCGACGTGCGCTCTCCGCGTCGTCCCGCCGATGGGTGAGCAGACGGGCGAGATCGTGGCGGAGCCTGCGTTCTTGCCGCTGGAGTTCGTCGGTGGCCTTCTCGGCGGCTTCCTGGCGCTCTTCGAGACCGGCGAGACGACCACTCAGGCTCTTGGCCAAGACCACGTCGGCGACGATCCGCCAAGCGTCGAGCTCACCGACAGCGTTCCGGTGGTCCTCACGCCGCTGCTCGGCGATATTCTCAGCTTCCCGTACGCGCAATTCTGCCGCGCGAAGTTCCATCCGGAGCCGATGCCCCTGGGCCCGCCGGGCCGCCGATCCGGCGTCTTTGCGAGCCTGGTCGTGGTGGTCGTACCGCAGCTGCGCGGTCCGTCCCCGCTCGCGCACCGCCGCCGCCGTCGCATCGGCATGCGCCACGGCAGAGATCGCCTGGAGCCGGGCGGCTGCGGCCGCCCGTTTCGCCTCGCCGACCTGTTCATGAGCGACCGCCAGGTCGAGCAATGGCTCGACGAGCTTCTGCCACAGGTTCAGTTCTTCTTCCCAGAGCGGGCGTTTGGCCGCGTTTTGCCGCAACGTGTCGATGCTGTCGGTGATCTGTTCGACGGTCGACGTCGGCATGGTCGCCCCGATCAGCCACTGGACGAACGCGTCGGAATCGGTGAACCGCATGACCCGGTCGACGCCACCCTCCGCGGCGTTCATCACCGCCTGGAACCGGACCTGGTCGAGGTCGACCCCGACCGCGTCGAGCCACCTCCGCCAGTTTCTCTGGTGGTCAGACGGCGGGTGTGGCGGTGCTGCGCCACCGGGTGGCAGCACGGCGCGAACACCGTCCACGAACTGCGCTTGGGTGGCCCACCTGCCGATGTCGGTCCGGAACGGCAGGTCGTCGATCGTGGGACCGTGCTCACCAGTGAACCAGCCGTAGAACACCCTGTGGAGACGGGACGGGTTTTCCAGGTCTTGGGTGCCCCCGCCCGGCCAGCCTGCGACCATGCCGAGGACGACCCGTTGCACCTCGCCGTCGACGATCCGGCTGGCCTGCTCGACCACATGGCAGACGTCGCGCGACCGGACCAGTTTCGCTAGCGAGCGGTCCGAGTCGCCGCGGATGAAGTCCCGGCTGTCCGGCAGGTATAACGAATACCGCAAAGCGGTGATCATCGTCTTGCCGGTGCCGTTGTCCGCCCACAAGGCCGCGTGCGCGGTGGGGTCGAGCGGCTCCGACCATGTGAGGTCCAGTGCTTCCAACCGGGACTCGGCCAGGCCCGCGCCGGCCAGGAAGGTCCGCTCGAGACGCCACCCCAGATGCATCAGGTCTCCTCCTCGCCGAGCGCCGACGAACCCGTGTTCACGATCGTCTGCCACGCCAACGGTCCGCCGCCCGCGGCAACATGTGCCCGGAAACGGTCGGTGGATCGCCACACCTGCAGGTCGGGGCGGGGTCGCGGGATCGTCCGGTCCGGCACCACCAGCCCGAACGCGGAGAGCATCACGAGCACCTCCTCGCACATCTTCACCGTGCAGCCTCGCTTGAGCTGACCGGTGTTCTTCGTGACGGCGATCTGTTTGCGATGGACGCTGTACTCCTCCCACGCCGGCCCGAGGCCGGCGGGCAGTTCGGCCTCTCCCGCTTCGACTGCGGCGGCATGCTCCCGGATCAGCCGGTCGACGTCGACGGCCGTGACGCGCCGGGTGCCGGGCTCCCGGACCGCACGCGCGGTCGGGTAGCACCAGGCCGCGACCCCACCCAGCGCGACGCCGTAAACCATGCGGTCGCCAGCACCGGTGATCCGGAGCCACGGCGCCGTGTCGGCAACCGCCAGCGGCGAGTCGATCTCAGCGGTGAGGACGAGCCCGGTCGCACGGTCCGCGCTGAGCGTGCGCAACCCGAGGCCGGCCGCCGTCTCCTCGAACGCCGTCCGCAGCTCGGGATCGGTGGTGTAGCGGTCGAGCAGCCGGTTGTAGGTGTCGTGCCGGCCGGGTGTCAGCGTGTGGTCGAGCGCGTACTTCAGAAGCAGGCCGACGTCACGGGCGACTTCTCGATCAGTCATCCGATCCCCTCCGGTGCAAGAGCAGATCGGGGAATTCGAGGTCGGGCGCGGATGCCCGGGTTTCGTCGTCCACCGCCCACCACTTGTCCGGCCTGTCGGGCACGCCGTCGGGCCGCCACAACATCATGGCGTCCAGCGCGAGCAGCAACCGCAACCGAAGCCGCGCGGTGTGCACGCCACCGGCCAGGGCCGCCAGTTCGGTCACCGTACGCATCCCGGGCTGCTCGAACAGCAGATCGGCATCAGCGAGCAGATCCGACAGCCGCGCCTTCATTCCCGGAGCGATCCGGCGTCCGCGCAAGGCGTCCGCGACGTTGTGGAACTGCTCCGGGAACTGTTCGTAGACACCATCGTTGTCTTCGAGCGGCTCGGTCGCCACCTTGCGCCCGGGGACGTCGAGCACCTGCCGTGGTGGCGCCACCAGTCGGTTCGCCAATGCGGCGAAGTTCAACAGCCGCGCGGGTGCTGCCGGCCCCGTGTCGGCGCCGGAGGGCAGCTGTCCGCCGGAGAGCAGCGCCGACAGCACGTCCGCGGTGGGGTCGATCTCGGTCGCCGGCACGGCCGTGAAGGCCTGCGCGGCCTGGGCATCCCGCCAGCGCGGGGTCGCACCGATGACGTCCGTGTGGAGTTCAGCGAGGGTTTCGATGGCCTCGCCGAGCCGAGCGAGGGCAACCGTGAGCTGCCGGACCGCATCGGGGTTCTGCTCCTCGGAGGCGTCAGAGCGAAGGCCTTCCAGATGGCGCAGGAGGGTGCCGTCTACCTGGATCCGCCGTTCCAGGTGCTTGGACGCCTTGCCCAGTTCGGGCCGCAGCGTCGTCAGGTAGTCGACCCGGCTGACGTCACGTTCCGCTTCGATGATCATGCGGCGCACGTTCGCCGAGTACGTCCGGGAAAGCGTCAAGGCGTCGTCGGCCGATTCGATCGCCGCGCCGAGCCGGCCGCTGTCGGCCTGTGCCCGCATGACCGCGATGACTGCCTCGTGCTCGTCCTCCAGCGAACGGTTCGTCGCGATCAGCAGCAGCGAGACCGCCGTGTGGTCGACGTTGACCTGCAGGGAAACCCCATCCCCGGCCAGCGTCTCGTAGAGCACGCGGACCTGGTGGCTCACGCGCGCCCACCCTGCGTCGGCGTCGGCATAGTCGACCCTGAAGTACGGGGACGGTTCGTCGTGCCGCAGCAGGTGGTCGAGCACGAACCGTGCGACGTGCTCGTGTTCGGCGACCGGCCGCCAAGGTGCCATCATCGCCGCGCCCCGGGTCATCTCGTCTAGCACCGCTTCGCGCGGGGCACCGAGGTTGCCGTCGAGACCGGACGACAGCGCAATGGTATCCACGCTCAGCTGGATGAGGGCGACGAAGTCATAGGCGGCCCAGTCGACGTCCGACGGGTTACGCGCCCGGTTGAGGTGCACTTCGAAGATCGGGGACAAATGCGCCAAGGTGCGCCGGCGGCGAACTGCGCTGCCGGTCAGCGACAGGTTGGCTGTCACCGCCGCCCTCCCGGGAGGATCATCCCCCGGCAAGCGGGCCGAACTTCGGTCATACCGCGTAGCCCTCCCACCCCTCCAGCCGAATGTAACCGCCCGTGACCAGCGGCGACACGGCCAACCGGGTGTCGACGAGATCTCCGGTGGTCAGTACCCCCACCGCGTCGCAGGTGCTCGCCCTGCATACCGGGCGAGGCCGGGGGTGACCACCGCATCCGGCGGCCACCCCCGGCGACGTCATCGTCGAACTGTCACACGGCACGACCACGCCGCGTGAGCGACGACGGCCGCGGACGGGCCGGCGTGGTCGTCGGGCGGCCACGCCGCCGCGGCGGCCAGGATGGCCGGCGCGTACCGCCTCGCGCTTGGTTACCCGCGCGCCGGGAACCGTGGATTTTCTGCACCTGATTCTCCTTGATCTTCGTTTCCGTGTTTCCCGAGAAGGCCTTCTCACTGGCCAGGGCATCCTGACAGGCCGTCGAACGCACCGTTTCGGCGCGGCCGTGGGCCGAGCGTGGGTCGGCGTGCTGGCCGCCGGGGACGAAACAGTGAGAAGATCTCGTCCAGTGGCAGGCACTGCGATGACGCAGACGATAACTCGCCAATTGTCAAGAGAGATCAATGGAAATCAACCTTTTGGGCCCGCTCTGTGTACGCATCGATGGCCGCGAAGTCGTGATCACCTCTCAACGCGCGAAAGGTCTGTTGGCAGTTCTGATCATCGCTCCGAACCACCGGATGCGCCACCGCGATATCGAGGACCGGCTCTGGCCAGGGGAACGCGTTCCCTACCACCGCGTCCGGGACACCACTCGATCTCTTGACGACCGGCTGTCCGAGGTCAACGCCAAGAACGACAACCGTCAGTGCATGATCTCGCTCGGCGGCTGGGACGTCGACTACCTCCGGTTCACAAGGGGAATCACGGAAGCGAAGGGGCTCGAAGGGCACCGGCGCATGGCCAAGCTCAAGGAGGCGCTCACCGAGTGGCGGGCCGAACCGTTGGTGGACGCCGATCTCGAAAAGTTCGACCTGAGCCGGGAACGGGCGTTCCTGGACAGTCTCCGGCGCACGGCGACCATCGACCTCCTCGACGCGATGGCCGGTTGTGGCGAGCTTACCGCCTTTCGCACGACGATGCTCGATGCCGTCCGCCGATGGCCGCACGACGTTCCGCTGCTGACGCTCGTTTCTGACGTCCTCGCGGACACCGAGAGCGGGACGCGGGCTGGCGCCTTCCTGGCCGCGCACATCCGCGAGCACGGCGACCCGGATGACCGGCTGGCCGAGCTCCAGGCTCGGTTCGGCCCGCCCGCCACGGCGGCTCCGCCGCGGGCCCCGGTGCCACGGCAGCTTCCCGGTCACCATCGGCATCTGGTCGGACGCCGCGCGGAACTGCAGGCCCTCACGGACATCCTCGTGGAACCTGGTCCGGCGAACGCCGGGATCGCACTGGTCTCGGGAATGGCTGGCGTCGGCAAGACCGGGCTGGTGTGCTCGTGGGCGGCGAAGTTCGAGGACCGGTTCCCTGGCGGCACGCTGTACGCGGATCTGAACGGCTTCGGCTCACTTCGCCCGGAATCGACCGAGCAGATCCTGGCCAGGATGCTGGCCGATCTCGGCGCCGAACCGGCCACGACCACGCCCGATGGCCTGATCACCGCGTTCCGGTCCGCGACGGCCGGTCGTTCCGTGCTGGTCGTGCTGGACAACGCGCGCGATTCCGCGCAGGCCAGACCGCTGCTCCCCGGTACCGGGTGCCCGGTAGTCGTCACCAGCCGCAACCGCCTGGAAAGCTTGATCACCCGTGAAGGTGCTCAGCAGCTCACCGTACGGCCGCTCGAGCGGACCGAGGCGGTCACGATGCTGGCCGATTCCCTGGGCGAGGCCAGGATGCGACAGGCAGGTCATCTCGTGGGCGAGATCGCCGAGCTCGTCGGCGGGCTCCCGCTGGCGCTGGCGGTGGTCGCCGCGCGAGTCGCGACCCGTCCGGCCGACGCGGTCCGCACGATTCGCGACGCGTTGCGGAAGACCAAGACCAGGCTGGATACGCTTTCCTTCAAGAACGACACGGACCTGAACGTCCGAGTGGCCCTTTCGTACTCGCACGGCGGTCTGAGCGGGCCGGCTGCCGAGCTGTGGGCCTTGCTCGCGCTGCACCCGGGTCCGACGATCAGCCTGGCAGCGGCGGTGGATCTGGCGGCCCGCGACTGCGCCGGCGAGATCGAAGAACTCGTCGGCGCACATCTGCTGGACGAACGGGCTCACGAGCGGTACGCGATGCACGACCTCGTCCGCGACTACGGAACCGAATTGGCCGGCAGCCTGCCGCCCGGCCGTGCCGAGGAGGTCGGCTCGGCCGTGTTTGAGTTCCTCCTCCAGCACGTCTGGGCCTGCGACCAGGCTCTGGTCCCCGGCCGCGAACTGCCGATCCGGACGTCGGGCACGGTGGCCGCTCCGCGAACCGTCCGAGACGCGATGACGTGGCTGGACGCCGAATATCCGACCATCACCGCGGCGCTTCGGCAAGCGGCCGAAGCGCGGGCCGACCGGTACACCTGGCTCGTGGCGATGGCGTTGACGACGTACCTGTGGCGACGCAGCAAGTTCGCCGACGCCGACCGCTACCTCCGCGCGGCGGCCGATGCGGCCGAGCGCGTCGCCGGTCTACCCGACCGGGCGATGGTGTACCGCATGCTCGCCGGTTCCCGCTGGAACATGAAGGAATACGGGCTGGCCAAGGGCGCACAGCGGTGCGCGATCAGGCTGAGCGAGCAGGCCGGAGACGTGCGCGGGATCGCCTACGGGCACGTCGGGCTGGCCGCCTTGCACCTGGACCAGGACGAACACGCCCAAGCCCGCGCCGAGTACAGCGAAGCTCGCACCCTGTTCCGGCGGCTCGGCGACGAACTCGGCGAGGCGGATGCACTGAGCGGCCTCGCCCAGGTGGCGATGGCCGAAGGAGATCACGACCGGGCGGTCCGGGCTTGTTCGGACGCCAGTGATCGCTATGCGCAAGCTGGCGACGTCAACGGCCAAGCAGCCGTCCTCGTGGTTCTCGGCGAGGTCCACGAGGATCGCGGAGACCTGTCGCGTGCCGCGGCGACGTACGACCTCGCGATCGCCCGGTACCGATCGCTGACCCGACACAGCCACGAAGCACGCACTCTGGTCCGGCTCGCGGGTGTGCTGCGGCAAGACGGCCGCGCGGCCGACAGCACGCAAGCGCTGCTCGACGCGCGAACGCTCTACCGCGACCTCGGCGACGAAGCCGGCCTCGACCGGGTCGAGGAGCTGCTGACCGATGCATAGGCGTCATTCCGGTACTTGGCCAGCCAGTACCGCAGCACCGGATCGGGTTCTCGCCCGCGCCGCGGCGGTGCGGCCACGCCCGGGAGCAGGCCGGTCAGTTCCTCGGCGACCGCGTCCGCACTCGGCGGACGATCCCCTGGATCCCAGGCGATCATGCGCGACCCCACCGCGCGCAGTCCTGGAGCGAGCGCGTCGAGCGCGGGCCGGAGCTCTTCCCGGAACGGCGGTCCTGGAGCCGGTCGCCGCCCCGTGTCGTTCGGATAAGGAAGGTTCATGACTGCCAGTTTGAAGAGCACGCACCCCAGCGAGAACACGTCCGAAGCGATGGACGCCGCAGCGCCTCGGCCGATCTCGGGAGCCGTGTACCCGGGCGTGCCCGCCGGCCCGGCCTCCGCGCCCGGTTGCACCGCGCTGCCGAGATCGATGAGCCAGACCTGGCCGTCGGGATCGATGAGTGCGTTCTCCAGCTTGATGTCGCGGTGGACCCAGCCCTGCGCGTGCAACCGGCCGACAACGGCACAGAGCTGCACCACGATCGCCGCCGTCCGCAGGGACGAAACCGCCCCTTCACGCTCGGCGAAGCTCACGAGGTCGTGGCCACCGACGTCCGGCATGACGTAGTACGCGCGCCCGGCGTGGTCGCCGCTGCGCTGGGCCTGGATCAACCCGGGCACCGTGCTCAGCTTCTCGCCGGTGGACACCTCGTGGTGGATCTCGTCGAAGGATTCTCGGTACCAAGCGGTGCTTTCCAGGAACCGAGGCCGCTGGATCTTGAGCGCGAGCCGCTGTCCGGATTCGCCGTCCTCGACCCGGTAGACCTCACCCGAGGTCCCCTCCCCTAGCAATTCTCGCACCAGATAACGGTCGTCGATGAGCTCGCCCTGACGGAACACTCCGGAATACTCTCACGGAAGAAGGAAGAAATGACGACATGGCACCCCCCGGCCGGGGTGTCCGGTGATTCCGGCCTCATCAAGGTTTCGGTCGGCATGCTCGGACCGGCGCAGTACCGATGCCCCGCGCGGGACGCGCTGAACGCGCGGCCTCGGTATCGGGCCGACACGCCGGTGCCGCGCAAGCCCGAGGCACTGGTCGGCTTCGTGAACGGCCCGTTCATGAACGTTCTCGATCTCGTCGAGCGCCAAGGCGTCGCGGTGGACGATGCGCTCGCGAAGGTCTGCACGGACGAGGTGCACGATTCGGTCTGCCAGTGGACGAGGCACGCCGTCGAGGGATACCTGGACACCTTCCCTCCCGAAGCCGGCGGGCCGGTTCCCTGCCGGGGGCGGTGGGTTTACGAGACCGTGCTCTCCCAGCCCGACCAACGGGGTGCCAGGCAGTACCGGATCACCGTCTGGGGCCGGTGCTACCGCTCCGCGGACGGAAGATTGCGCGAGGTGCGGCTGCCGGCCAACCGGCTCGCAGGCCGGGCGAGGACCGACGCCGAGATCGCGGTGGCCGCGAAGGTCCTGGCGGCGGGCGGTCCGGACGCGCCTCCGGAGCACGTCACCATCCGGCAGTTCGGCATGCTAGAGGGTCAAGCCCGCACGTTGTTCGACGGCTCACGGCAGGCCGCCCTCGACCTCTACGACGTCTCCGGGCGGGCCGCACTGGCCCAGATCGTCGATGCCGGCGACCCGGTTGAGTACCGGCCGGGTGCCTCGTGTGCCGATTGTGCCTTCTCGGCGGTCTGCCCGGCATTGCCGCGTACACCGGGGCTACTCGGCGTGAACAACCGTCGGCGTCCCCGACGGAGCTGGTCGGCAACGTCGGCGCGGAACCACGCCGTCTGCCCGGCCCGGGATTACGGCCGGCGGCAGCGGCTCCCGGCCGATCAAGCCGTCGAGCGCGGGCCCGCGGCCGAGCGCGGCCGGGCCGTGCACCGCTACCTCGAGCGCCGGCACGACGGGACCACCACCCCGTGCGACACCCGGGTGCCCGAAGACTGGGTGCCACCCGAGTTCAGCCTGTCCGCGGCCGACCACCAACTCGGCAGCGTTCTCCTGCGCAACCACGCTGTGGTGTGCCCGGTACGCCACACGCGGAAGCCGGCGGACCTCCGGGTGGAACCCGGTCTGGTGTTCGAAGATCCCGAAGCCGACACCGTCGTCCTGGCCAAGCCCGACCTCCTGTACCACGACGGGTCCGCGTGGGTTTGGCGGGAAGTGAAGACGTCGGCTTCCCACCGCAGGGGGAAGCGGTCATGGCTCGAGCGGTACCCACAGCTGTCGCTGGCGACCGTGCTAGCGGCGCGCGACGATTTCGGGCTGGGGATCAGCCGCGTCGAGCTCGAAATACTCCGGCCGTCGGGTGCCGACCTGTACACGCTCGACCCCCGGACTCCCGAAGTGCGCCAGCAGGCCGAAACCGTGCTTCGCCAGTCGTTCCGCCCCTGGCAGGATGACGATCGGTTCCTCCCGGTCCCCGGCCCGCATTGCGCGGACTGCGAGATGGCCCGATGGTGCTCCGCGCGTGAGACGACGGACGAGGCGAAATGATCGACTGGACGTCGTTGCTCGACCAGCTGGCCCGTGGCGTGGCGGCACTGTCCGATCACAACAGTTCCGGAGCGCCGGTTCCGCCGTACCCCAGGGAAACGCAGTACGCGCTCGACCTGATCGTCCACGAGTGCCTGCGCCACGGGCTCACCCCGCCCGCGGGTGTTCCCGAACTGATCCAGTGGTGCACGAACCTCTCGGGGCAGCAGTGGCCGTTCCCGCCCGCGTTCCGGCTCGACGGCCTCGCACTGGTCACCTCGGTCCAGCGCACCCGGACGCGTGCATGCGCCGAGCTGGCAGGTCTGGCCAACGTCGCCGACGAGCTGCTGTCGGACGCCGTGGCGGACGCCCCCGACTCGGCCGCACGACGGCAGCTGCTGCGCTCTCAGGTGCTCGTGGGACCGGACACGCACCGCGAACTGCTGATGCGGAATCCGAAAGCGGCCTCGGCCTTCAGATTCGTCAAGGACCTGTACCGGCCTCCCTCCGACGAATGGGTCACCCACGGCAAGGTCGCCCTGTGCGGGTGCGGGCTGCCCGCCCGGCTCGACAGCCACGACGACCGGCTGACCGTGTGGTGCGAACGGGAGACCTGCCCGCCGGGCGCCGTGTCACAGCTCCTGCCGGCGGCGAAGGCGCTGCTGCTGCACCCGGCGCTCCGGCTCTTCCTCGCGCTTCCAGCGCAGTTGGAGGACAGGCTGAGGAACGGTCTGAACGCGGCGGGACAAGCCGGTCACCGGGATGAAGTCCGGTTCTCCGACGGCCGGGCGCGGCCCTTCCGATGCTACGACCGAGTCGTCCCGGTGGCGCTGGCCCGCGACGCTGTCGCTGGCGGCGTTGAAATCGCGGTCGTACCGGACGACTCGGCGATGGCCGACCCGGATGCCCGCTGGGCGTTCGCGGATGCGCTGCCGACCGGGACCACCATCGCCCTCATGACGGAAGGCGAGCTCATCGCACAGGCCCACCCGGCGGAAAGGACTCCCGATGCGTGACCCTGCACAGGTCCTGATGCCCGTCTTGGCCGAACTGGAAAAGCGCGGCCTGCGGCCGGACCAGGCGGCCCTGCTGTGCGACGTCGAACTCGGCCTGCTGCTGCACGAGCGGCTGAACCCGGCCGAGCCGGTGGGCGCGGCGTGGGTGTTGTTCTGCGGCATCCCTTACGCACGCGGTCGAGGCTTGGTGGCAGACGCCGCCGCGGCCACCTCCCTTCGTTCGGCACGCTTCACGCTCTGGACGTTGCGCCGGCGGACGGCTTGGCACGACGCACTGGACGCTTACCAGAAGCTCGACGAGAAGTTCCGAGCCTTCGACGTCCCGGGTACGACCGCCTTGGTCACCCGGCGACCGATCGCGGGAATCGCCGACGAGCGGTTCGACCACTACGACCGGTTGCTCGCCACAGCTCCGCCGTTCAAGGGCGGCCCGGCCACCTTCGCCGCCCGGGGACCACACCGCTTCCAGGCCGGCCGGACCACCGTTCGGGTGGACCTGCCCGACACCGCCCTGGACCGGCCGGAAGGTCACGACCTCGGCCTGCGCCCGGCGGGAGAGGGCAAGCCGATCGAGGTCGTCTGGCGTGAATTGATCGGCACGGCCAGGAGCATGGACGAGATCGAACCCCACGGCTGGGAACGCCGGATGCGGTCGGTCCGGCTCAGGACGCGGGGGAAGCTGTGCTTCCGTCCCGCGTCCCGGTTCACCATCGCGGGCATCGAGCACCTCCTCGGCATCGTGGGCGCGGGAAAGAGCACCCTTCGAGACGTCCTGACGGTGCACCTCGCCCGGCGCGGCCGCCGGGTCACCGTCGTGGTCGGAGACGTCGCTGAAGCCCTGGAGCTGGTCAGGCTCTACAACCGGTACACCGATGACCTGGCCGCCCCGATCCTGGGCGCGTCCGGCAAACAACGGCACGCCCAGCGGATGCACCGCAGGTTGGCCAGCCGGGGCGAAGCCAACGTGCTCGCCCACGACGATCCCGGGTTCGCCTACCTCAGCACCTCGTGCACGCTGAACGTGCACATCGGCGACCAGGACGACGTGCTCGCGTTCAACCAGGCACCGTGCACCCGGCTCCACCGCCGAACGGTCAGCCCCGAGGCCAAGCGGGAATGGTCGAACATGCCGGTGACCTGCCCGTACTGGGCGGCCTGCCCCCGGCACCGCGGCGCGCACGAGCTGGTCACGGCCACAATTTGGGTGTCGACGCCAGCCGGTCTGGTCGACGCGGCGGTGCCATGGCCGCAGAACGCCGAACGGATCCGCTACTTCGAGGCCGCTTGCCGGCGCAGCGACCTGGTCATCGTCGACGAAGCCGACCGGGTGCAGATGCAGCTCGACCGCATGTTCGCGCCGGCGGTCGCCCTGGTCGGCGGCTCCGATCGCCGGTCGCTGCTAGACGAGCTGAACACCCACAAGATCCGGGAGCTGTCCGAAGGTGCCCGTACCCAGCTGTCCGATCGCGACGTCGAAGACTGGACGGCAGCGGTCAACACGATCACGGCGGCGACCGACCGGCTGTATGCGATGCTGGTCGCCAGCCGCCCCCTCCGGGACTGGGTGCGCACCGGCTACTTCAGTGCATGGACGCTGCAGCTCCGGCTGATCGAGGAATACACGAAGGGCCTACCTGGTGCTGAAGAAGCACGCCGGCAGCTCACCGAGCGCTTGGACGACTTTCGCGACAACCCGTTCGGGGACCGCGCGCGGCCCGAGGTCCCCGAGCTGACCGTGCTCGTCAACGAGCTTCTCACTACCGGCCGCCAGCAGGCGACCCGGCGGAAGCTGAGCGAGTTCATGGTGAAGTTCTTCGACCTCTCGGCCGTGCTGGCCAGGCTGCAAGCGGCCTACGACGCCGAACAGGGGCAGCCGAAGTCCCGCAAGCGCGGCCGGAAGCCGGCTCCGCATCCGGACAGCTGGCTGGCCGAGAAGCGCGGCCAGTTCGAGTTCACGCTCCTGCTGTCGGCGCTGGAGCCGAAGCTCGCGCTCATGAACGCGATGTGGCCGCGGGTGGAGTCGGTCCTGAAACTCGCCTTCAACGACATGTACCGGCGCCCGCCCGACTACGGCCCGATCGTCCCCGAGGCACCGATGGGGAACGTGCTGGGCTTCCAGTTCATCATCGACGGGCCGCCTCGGCACGGAGTCCAAAGTGGCGAGCTGCGGTACTTCCGGTGCAGTGGCATCGGCCGTGAGCTGCTGCGCGCCATCCCTGGGCTGCCCGAAGTGGACGGACGACCCCGCACCAACCTGCTCTTGATGTCGGGCAGCAGCTGGGCCGGCAGCTCCAGCCGTTACCACGTCCCGGTGCCGGTCGGAGCCATCCTGTTGCCGGACCCGAAGCACGTCAAGGCCGTCGTCGACGGGACCGAGATGCGGCTCGAATTCCTCGACGGTGGCGACGGCCGGGAGCCGTTGACACTATCCGGCGCCGACCTGGACGAACGTCCGGACATCCTCCGCCGGATGGCGACTCGTCTCGGTGAAAAGGACGATGACGGAAGCCTCCTGGACCGGGAGCTGCGAGTCCTACCGGACGCCCGGCGGAAGATCCTCCTGCTGGTCGGAAGCTACGAAGAGGCCGCGTGGGTGGCCGACACCCTGCACACGTTGGATCCCCGGTGGAAGGGAAACGTGCTGCGACTGGTGTCGGACGACGATGAGGTCGTCACCGGAACCAACGAAGAGCACCACGCCCCCGTCCTGCGTCGCGGTGATGTCGGCACGCTCGACCAGACCGGCGCCCAGATCCTCGTGGCGCCGCTGCTCGCCGTCGAACGCGGGCACAACATTCTGAACGATAACAAGGTCGCCGCGATCGGCACCGTCTACTTCCTCGCCCGGCCGAACCCGCGGCCGGACGACCTGGGGCTCGCGGTCCACGCGGTTAACGACTGGCTGGTCCGCTTCGCCGACAGTCCCGAGTTCGCCACCCAGCTGCGTGCCGCGTCCGATGTGGACGAAGGCGCACTCGCGATCCGGGAGGAAGCGAGGCGGCGGTGGTACCGGGCCCTGTCGAGGTCACTCGCCTGGAGTCGCCTCGGAGCCGACCGCGACCCGGTGACCTGGGACCTGCTGGTGCTCGTCTGGCAGGTGATCGGCCGGCTGGTGCGCGGCGGAGTCCACGCTCGGGTCGTGTTCGTCGACGCCGCGTTCGCCCCCGAAACCGCCACGGGCAGACCAGCGGAGGAAACCCGCGAAACCAGCCTGCTGCACAACATTTACGCCGTGCTGACGCCCTACCTCACCCCTGGGTCGGCCGAGCCAGCTCACGACCGCTACATCGTCGACGCCCTCTACCGGCCGCTGTGGGCCGCTCTAGACCGTCTTCTCACGAACAGGAACCCGGAATGTACTCCTTGATCACCCCGTGCGCCTACGAACCGGACCCCGCCGCCGGCCCCTGGCTCGAGAACCTCCGCGTGCTGACCTTCGCCGAGCAGTGGCGCACCGAGCTGGCGGACCTGGCAGCGCTCGGCTGGCGCAGCCGGGAACCGTTCGCCGGGCTGCCGGTGCGCCGCCTCGACAGCCTCCTACGCGCCGTGGCCCCCGGAGTGCTCGCGACCGGCCGCGGCGCCACCGCCGACAGTTCTGTGCCGTGGCTCTACGCGCAGGAGCCGGTCCCCGTCGACGTCGTCCTGCCCGCGTTCTTGAGCTGGGTCATGGCGCTGCGGCCCGAGAGCGAGCACCAGACCGCCACCGAACGCGTGCTCGACGCGGTCCGACAGACCGAGCCGGTGTGGACTTCATGCGCAGTGGACCTGACCGGCACCGAAGTTTCACCCGGCGGAACCGCACTGCCGCACCACCGGCTGTACGCGCTCCTGCCGGAACTACTGGCCCTTCGCCTGGCCGAACGCCCGTACCGCGCGCAAGGAGCGGACACCGACACATGGTTCCGCGTGGTTAGCCTCGACCAAGGAGCCGAGCTGGTCGCATGGCCGCCGCAGAAGTTCCGGAAGCACGGACGTGACCACCACTACTCGGCACGGCTGCTGATCACGCTGCACACCGTGCCCTTCACCCCGTCGTTCCGCGTTCACGTGTCGTCGGGGATCCGCCGCTGGTCGACCCGTACCCCGATCCGGGTCCCCGCGGGCCGCGGCGCCACCGTGCTGTTCGACCTGCCGTTCCCCTGGCAGGAAGAGGCTGGGACCCGCCGTCTCCGGCTGGCCGGCAACGCCATGAAGTATTCGGTGCCCGACGGACGTCACACGTGGCGGCGGCACAGTCCGGTGGAGATCCTTGCCGACCTCGACATCGTCCGGCGCTACCCGAAACCCGAAGACGTCATCGCCACGCCCGAGAAGTGGCTCAACGGCCAAGACGGCCTCGCCGCAGGGGTGGTGCACAGCACCGCGATGGGCAAGCACGAGATCGCCACCGGACTGATGCCCGGGGAGCGAGCTCACCTCGACGACTGGGTCGCCGACGGGCTGCGACCCTGGCTGCGCCGGGTGCCGTCGCTGAGCCGCGCCTTCCCCGTCAACAAGCCGCAGCTGCTGCCGAAGGTGACGAAAACGGACACCGCACGCCGGGCCGAGGTCGAACTCCTGGCCGTGACAGCTCGGCGGGCCGCCTTGCGCGCCGCCACCGCCGGAGAACCACTCCACGTCGACGTCGTGACCATCCACCCGGGAACCCGCGAACACCTGCTGCGGCAACTGGCCTCGCTGATCGGAGTCGTCGACCTCGGTCAGGGCGACTTCCGCCGGTGGTCCGTCGACGGCATCGATATCGATCTCACCCTCTCCGACGCCGGCGCGCTCGGCAACGCGCTGAAGGCGCCGCCGGAGACCGAGGGCAAGGGTGCCCAGGCTGCCGAGGCAACGCGTGCCCGCCGGGCCGCGGTGGCCGCGCGGTTTCCCCGTCGTTCCGGGCGGGCGGGTTTGGCCCTGGTCGAGATCCCCGGTGAAGACCGGTTCATCGTGCCGGGCACGGACCCCAAGTTCGCATTGCGGCTCGGCTTCGCCGACACCGGACGGCTGACTCAGTTCATCACCGTCGCCGACGAGAATACGGCCGATCCGGCCATCCGAGCCGAAGCGGCGTGCCAGGACGGGTTGCGGCAGCTCGGCGCCATTTCGACCCCTGCACACCGAGCGGGTGCCGGCATCCCGGACGATCTCCAGTACGTCGCGTTGTGGGTCGCACGCAAGCAGGCCACCGCGCTAACGAAGCGCGCTGGCCGGCACCTCGTCGCGGTACGAATCCGGCCGTCCGACTCCGAACACCCCGTCCGTGGTTGGGACGACCGCGCGCAGAAATGGATCCCCTACCCCGATCTCCTCGTCTCTCTAGCTTCCGGTAGCGAACTGGCGACAGACAGCCCGCCGACCGGCCTTCGCGCCACTCCTACGGTCGAAGACCAGCGAGCCGACATCGAACGCCGAGTCCGCGCCATCCTCTTTCAGGTCCGGGACCGGCCGACCCTGCTGCTCGCGAACCCGGGCAACATGCGGGACTCCTGGCGGTGGCTGGGCAACCGGACATTAGTGAAGGACAAACTGGGCTTCGCCGATGAGCCCGACCAGCGAATCGGCGCCTTCGGTGAACACCTGCGGATCGTCCTCGTCCGGGACCGCAACAGCAGGGAAGAAGTACCGCAGTGGTACGCGCCGGGCAAGGACAACGACACACCTGGTTTCGGCGTCGGCCTGTGGGCCAGCCGGGACGCACCGGGTGACAGCCGGGTGTTCGCGAGCACGGCCGACGTGTCCGGCACTTCGAAGGTTCGGCGGGGTCTTCGCAAACTCGGCCGTGAGCCCGAAGCCGGCCCCATGCCCACGGTAGCGGCGTGGAACCCGCAGTTCTTGGAGCTCACCGTGCTCGGCTGCTGCCCGGTCGACGTCCCCGCAGCCTGGGCCGCAGTAGCTCACCAACTGAGGTTCCACGACGACTATGTGCCGCTGACCCGGCCGCTGCCCATGCACCTGGCGAAACTGGCCGACGAATATCTCAACCCGGTACCGGCAGAACCAGCCTCGTCGGAGTGATGGTCGTCCGGTTGATCGGGGGCTGGACGAGCGTCCGAAGCACGCCCACACGGGCCTGCGCTTGCTCCGCCATCCCACAGGCAACCGCGACCGCAAAGATCAACATCCCCAAGAACTTAGATTGAAGGTAGAGTAGCTCACATGAGGCTCCGGCCGAGCGAAACCGACGACGGGCTCCGTTGGATAGGAAACTTCCAATCAGAAGAACAACAGTACGCACGACTTCTACTTGACAGCCTGCATATTGTCTCGTCTGGCACATTTCGCGCAAGTCTCACACAGCTCTTGATTCAACAGATCCAAAAACAGCAAGAACCGATCGCGATGTACCCGATAAGGGCCCTACCTGAAGAAATCGAACCACCCATGACAGAACCGGAGTCCGATACAATCCCACTAACTCCAATAGAGTCCCCCTATCTTCCATTACCTGGCAGCGAGGGAACAATTGGTAATATTATTCGCGATGTCGTCAGAGCCGAGCCAAACAAAGTCTCATCCCCAACCTCCTTAGCCGATCTCCGAGAGAGCCAAACGCGCACAATCGTTTTAGTTGACGACTATAGCGGAAGCGGTGCGCGAGCACTTAAGTACCTAGACGCATGGCTGGCACACAGCAGCGTGCTGAGTTGGTACTCCTACAAATTGATTCGATTCCACGTAGTCATTGGAGCAGTCTCCGAGGCTGCCCGCGCACACCTGCGCAAGCACCCGCATATCGAGGGAATTCATTTCAATCAATCAGCTCGAGACTTCAGCACCGCCGGATGGACAGGTGTCGAACGAGAGAACATAGAACAACTATGCCGGAAATATGCCACCCGATCAACCTACAGGTTTGGGTTCCGCAAGGCTCGAGGCCTATTTTTGGTGCAGCACACCGTGCCAAACACGCTGCCCATGGTTCTTTGGCAGGAGAACAGAGCAGGCCAGCCAGACTGGCACCCGTTTTTTAGAGGACGCGTCTTTCCTTCGCATCTTCAATCAGAACTGATGGACTACAAGCTCTCGATACAGCCGGATGAGATAGCGCGGTCGCTCCACCAGTCACGCCTAAGTACCACCATTGAATACCAACCGAATCCAACAGTTCAACTTCATCTGTTAACACTGGCTGCGTGCGCTCGCGGCATTCGCGACAGCACTAGAATCGGATTAAAGCTTGGCATTTCCATAGTCGCAGCACAGGCCCATCTAGACACATGTCGCAACCTAGGCTTACTCGACAGTAGGGGAAGGTTGACAGACCCTGGACGAGCCGAACTGGCCAAGGCAAAGACTAGGCCAAATATACCCGAAATGGTGTTGCCAGAACACAAGGACTCATACTATCCTACACAACTGAGGGGGGTCGATGACTTCTAGTTATCCGGTATCGTTGATGCCGGGGCGGCCGGAACGGTCTTCCGTTTCGGGGCATACGTGCAGGCGACAGATTGCACTGTCGTCTCGATCAAACCCACGTTACGCCGAGTGGTGCAACGCGAAGCTCCGGGTCGATGTCTCCGGGTTCGCGTTGCACCATTCGCTCCGCTGAAGGGCCCCAAAGGTAGATGATCACCGACTCCCCTCATCTTTACCGTCGCAATGGAGTTATCAACTCAGTTCCTGAAGAAGTCCTATCCAACAGCCTCATGCAGGCCGGCAGAGTAGAACAATATGGTTTGGCGTCCATACTCACCCTGAAGCATCTGGCCGTTCAGGCTCGCAGCTCGTATGGATTCCTTCGAGGTATCGTTGAACGAAAGTTTGATCCTTATACTGACATTAAAATTAAGCGAACAAATGGTCGCATAATGCGCCCAGTATCCTCCCCCTCGCCAGGTTTGATGCCGATTCAGCGCTGGATATTAGCCCACATAGTTAGTCGACTGGGAACGCATCCGAATAGTTTTGCATATACACGAAATAAGTCCATTAAGTCTTGCGCGTCAAAACATTTGGGGGCGAATTGGCTTGTAAGGCTAGACGTTCAGAACTTCTTTGAAAGTATTGATGAGTCCAGCGTCTACAGAGTATTCGCTGAGGCCGGGTATCAACCTTTGGCAGCCTTTGAGCTGGCTCGGATTTGCACTCGGTACGCACCTCACGCCCACCACGTTGATGCGGAGCGCTTCAGATCCAAGTCGCACTACGCCACAATACGGCAGTATAATATGCCGTACATGGGCTTCGTACCACAGGGCGCACCGACCAGTGGAGCCTTAGCAAACCTAGTAGCTAAAGATCTCGATCTGACACTAACGCAAGTCGCCGAAAAATACGGCGCCGCCTACACCAGATACTCGGACGACATGACTTTTTCGTCGACCTCCAAATTCACTAGATCCAAAGCGCTGAGCCTTATCGAAGAATCGCGAACCGCATTGTTCATGAACGGATTTAGACTACACGACAAAAAGACTCAGATACAGCCGCCAGGGGCCCGCAAAACCATCCTTGGGTTACTAGTTGATGGCGACTCGGTGCATCTAAATAAGCGAATTCGATCGCGAATTGAGAACCATGTTCGCGGTGCCGAGAAGTTCGGATTAAGGTCGCACTATTCACATGTAAATTTTGCCTCACTGGAGGGTTTCGTGAACCATGTAAGCGGCCTAATTGCGTTCTGGTTGGACATTGACCCAGAGAATTCACAAGACATCCAAAAGCGGTGGAAAGAGACTCTCCGACGTGACGGCTGGCACCAAGTTGACTACTGGCGGATGTGACACTTTAGCGAACTCTAGCAGCATTCCTGACAGCTGATCATGACTAATGCAGATGAAGTTGAGTCATTCCAGCTCATCAAGTGTCCGTTAGCAGACCATAGGCGCGTAGCCTGTTCCACAGCAGCGCTCGCATGGCAAAGTGGAGCAACGGCGTCGAACGCCCGCCTTGCCGTATTCGCCTGCCACAAGTGGTTTCGCCACGTTCAGCGCAAGCGTGACTGCGTTGGTAGAGATCAACAGCCGGCGCACTGGACGTAGCACATCAGGCGTCGCGACGGTGAGGGCCAGATGCCTGATGCCTAGCAGAAGTCCGAGGAGCGAGAGGTTGACCGCGGGCGCAACGAGCGGCGCCCCAAACCGGCACGCCCAGGCCAAGGGCGAGGCTGAGAACGTTGCCAAAGCCGAAAAGGAACGTCAGCCCAACCACCGCCCCCATGATCATCAATACAGCTCGGACGACGGTCGCCGAAGGGACAGTGAGCCGCGGGCAGGAACGGTCATCATGGTCGCCCATCTTCACCGTCGAGCCGGAGACTGTCCTCAACGACCGACGCCTCGACGGAAGCCCCTCGCCCAGTGGCCTGGCCGCGTGAACGAAGCCCTGCCGGAGGCCCCAACCGCCCATCCCCGCTCACCGCGCACTCCTCCGCGGCCGGCGCTCCATGACCAACCGTACGTCGACCTGGATCAGCAGGCCGTCTGACAGGGCGATTGGTGTGATTGCCGCCGGAATCTCACCGGGGGCACGAACAGCAACCTCACAAGGCCGCCCGCTGGGCGTTCCTTGCGAGAGCATCTCCTCGGTGATCCTTTCCGCCGCGCCGGAGACCTCCGGCAGCTGATCTTCGGGAAGTGTGATCTCCAGTGTCGCACGGTCACCGTGGGCGTCAATCCGGATGGTCAGCTGGGTGACCTCGAACAGCGTCCGAAGCAGGTCCTCCGGTGCCGTCGCCAGGTTCAGCGCCAGGTACGGCAGGGCATCGATCAGCCCCACGTCGGCGGCCGTCGGCCCATCGGGTCCCGCAGCGCCGGACTGCCTGAGCTCGGCCAGCGCACTCGCGAGTTCCGTCCGCTGCTTCTCCAGGTCGTTGTAGCGGCCCCTCAGCGCCTTCGTGAACGGGTCGTCAGGGTCGCCGTCGGCAGCCTGCTGCAGGATCGAGTCCTGCCTCTTCGCGAGATCTCCGAGGGCCTTGCCGAGCCGCTGGACTTCGGCCTCGCGATCGCGGGCGGCCTGGTCGTCCACGCCGGCCAGCTCGCTCTCGAGAATCGTGCGGCGATCCGAGCCGAACACCCGGTCGGCGAAGAACCGGGAGACGGCGTCGAGGAGAGCGTCCTCCCTGAAGTACAGGGCCTTCTCGTGGCCGAGGTACTTGTCCGGACGCCCTCGGTTCGTGTTGCTCGGCCGGCAGAGGTAGTAGGACCTGCCGTGCCGTGGAACGCCGATCATCCGCCTCCCACACGAGCAGAACACCATCCCGCGGAACAGGTAGGTCCGCTTGGTCTGCGGGTGGACGTTGCGCTCGCCGCCGGTTCGGGAGCCCTTCTTGGCCTGCCTGCGTGCGGCGAGCTCGTCGTACATCCACTTCGGGATCAGCGGCTCGTGGGCGGGTTCGAGGGACCAGACCCACTTCACGGGATCGTTGACCTTGCCACGGCGCGAGCGGGTCGCCCTCCGGTTGTAGACCTGGTACCCGGTGTACTTCGGGTTGCGGAGGATGTCGTAAACACTGGACCTGCTCCAGACGCCCCGTGCGCGCACCGCGCCCGGCGGTACTGGCGGCCGATGCTTCTCGAGATCGAGGTTGAGCAGGTTCGCGATGGCATCCCTCCCCAGGTGGTCGTAGTACGCCCAGGAAGCGATTTGAGTGACCGTCTGGCCGCATGGTCCGTCGGGCTCGAGCCGCGTCTTGGTCAACCCTTTCGCGGCTTTGGCCGGGTTCGGGTGCCGGAACGTCTTGGCCTTGTAGCCGTAGCAGGGCTTGCCGATGTTCCAGCCCTCGCGCACGTGGGTGCAGAGCCCGCCCCACGACTGCTCCAGCGCGTTCAGGACCTCGTACTCGGCAACGGACTGGTTGGTACGGCGCTGCAGGATCCTCTGGGCCCGGCTCCCCCACAGTCATGGTGCACTACCCGGACCAAGGCAACCAGCACCGGTACGGGGCCCTCGACGTCACGTCGGACTGAGGAGCAAGTAGGGCCGTTTGCCGGCGACATCCAGGCCCAGTGCGCCATTGCACACCGCGCGTCAGCCGTCGGCGAGACGCTGGATCGTGGCGCCCAGCCAGGCCTCGAGTTCGGCGGGGTCGCCGAGTTCGGCACGCAGTACGCGGCGGCGGGTCGAGACCCCGAGCACGAAGGCGTCGATCGCCGCGGCCCGGTTGCGGGCGTCCGCGTCGTCCAGGCCGCTGTCGCGCAGGTAGCGGTGCAAGGGCTCCAGCGAGTTCGTGTCGAGGAACGCGGCCAAGGCCTCCGCCGCCTCCGGGCGTTCCCCGGACGCGCGCTGCAGCACGAGCAGCGGATCCTCCCCCGCCTCGCCGAACCAGCGTCGGACGATGCTCGCCGCGAGACGCGAACCCAGCGTCGCGCGGTCACCTTCGAAGGAGTCCGATACCGGGATCTCCACCCGGGCCGCCGCCAGGAAAAGCCCGTCCTTGCCGCCGAAATAGCGCGTGATGAGGTTGGGCGACACGCCGGCCGCGTCGGCCACGCCCTTGACCGTGCACGCCGCGTACCCGTGCCGGGCGAACTGACGCTGCGCGTGCTCCAGGATGCGCCGGCGGGTGGCGGCCGAGTCTCGGGAAGGCATGTGTACAAGCATACACATCATGTGTACGGTGATACACATGAGCGACGAGATCCGAGACCGGCTCAAGCGGACACGGCAGGTCACGACCCCGTGGCATGACGACCGAACGCGCGGCTTCAGCGGTACCCGCCTCGACGCTCTGCTCGAACGCTGGGCGAACGGATACGACTGGGAGGCGCACGAACGCCGCATCCGCGAGTTCCCGTGGGTGACGGTGCCGGCAGGCGGCACCGAACTGCGGGTGATCCACCAGCGGTCCGCGGATCCCGGCGCCCCGGTGGTCGTGCTGCTGCACGGCTGGCCCGACTCGGTACTGCGTTTCGAGCGCGTCCTGCCTCTGCTCACGGACCTGCACGTGGTGGTTCCCGCACTGCCGGGTTTCCCGTTCGCGGCCCCGCTCACCGCGCCGGGCATGTCGGCCAACCGGATCGCCGAAAGCCTCGCGGACGCTCTCGATCAGCTCGGCTACTCGCGCTACACGCTCTCCGGTGGCGACGTGGGCGGTACCGTCGCGGAGATTCTCGCGGGCCGCCACCCGGATCGCGTGACCGCCCTGCACCTGACGAACGTCGCCCCGCAGCGGGCACTCACAGCGGACCCCACGAAGCTCGCACCCGACGCGGCGGCCTACCTCGGCCGGGCGGCGCAGTGGTTCCGGACCGAGGGCGGGTACATCGCGGAGCAGTCCACGCGGCCGAACACGCTCGCCGTCGCCCTCGGCGACTCACCCGCCGGCCTGGCAGCGTGGATCGTCGAGAAACTCCAGTCCTGGTCCGGCGAATCCGCTTTCACGGCGGACGAGCTCCTCACCTGGGTCACCGCCTACTGGGTCACCGGCACGATCGGCACCTCCTTCGCCACCTACACCGAGCCGGCCACCCTCCCCGAACGGATCGGCACGCCAACGGTCCTGTCGGTGTTCCCGCGCGACACCAAACCGGAACCGCGAAGCTACGCCGAAGCGTTCCTGAACGTCCGCGAATACGTGAAACACTCCGCAGGCGGCCATTTCGCGGCCTGGGAACAGCCGGAGGCCTATATCGGTGACCTGCGCCGGGCAGTCGATCTGGCCGCCTGAACCGGAACGCACGAGGGCTCCAGCCGGAGTTGCCGGCCGCGCCACCATCGGGTGATGTTCCACCGAGCCGGCGGACATAACCGAGACGTAGCACCGCTGTAATGAATCGTCACTACGGTCCCCGGGACATGTCGATCGGGCAGATGACGGATCCGGTGGCGCTTCCGCGGGATGAACAGGTGCTCCCGGAAACGGAAGCGGAGCAGGTGAACGCGCGAGGACGGTGGCTGCCCGTCTTCGGGGCGGTGCTGGGCGCCGCGCTTTTCCTGGTGGTGCGCGGCAGTCTCACCGACGACGCTTACATCACGCTCGCCTACGCGAAGAACCTCGCCGTGCACGGCGAATGGGGCATCATCCCCGGCTCTCCCGCGAACTCCGCGACGTCACCGCTGAACGTCCTGCTCCTCGCCGCGCTCACCTTGGTGACCCGGGTGGCCGGTGACCCGCACCCGGTCGTCGCGCTCGGGATCCTGACGGTCCTGTGCGGCAGCGCGCTCGGCTGGGCCTGGCAGCTCATCGGGCGGAAGCTGGCGCTGCCGCCCGCGGCCGGGGTACTCGGCGTCACACTGGTCCTGGTCAACCCCTTCGTGTTGTCCGCCATCGGTCTCGAAGTCCTCTTGATCCCCGCCGTCCTGCTGGTGCTGACGGTCTTCGCGCTCGAAGGCCGTCCGATCCTGTTCGGCGTCACCGCCGGGCTCACCGTCCTCACCCGGCTCGACCTCGTCGTGTTCGTCGTGGTGATCGCGCTCAGCACGCCCGCGATCCGGCGGCGGCTGCTGCCGGCCGCCGGTTTCGCCGTGCTGACGGCCGCGCCGTGGTTCGTCTTCAGCTGGGTCGCCTTCGGCTCGTTCGTGCCCGACACGCTCGCCATCAAGCAAACACAGGTGGGCCTGTTCGCGCCGTGGACCTACAGCACCGGGCCGATGATGTACTACCTCGGCTACCCGGTCACCGTGCTCGTGTCGTTCGGCCCGGCGCTGCTCGGCGTGGTCGCGCTCGCCGGGTGGGCCGCGGCGCGGTTCTCGGTGCGCTGGCCGGAGTTCCCCGCGCTCGGCCCGGTCGCGGCGCTGGGTGCCGGCGGGATCCTCTACTTCGTCGCCTATTCGTTCATCGGCGTCGGCCCGTTCCATTGGTACTACGTGGCTCCGACGACGACGGTGGGCAGTTTCGCCGTCGTCGCGTTCGGTGCCTGGTTCGGGCAGGCACGCGCGCGGACGGCGCTGCGCACCGGTCCCCCGCTGCTGGCCCTCGGGCTGACCGGGCTGCTGGTGCTGAGCGCGGCGGCCGTCGACGCCGCGCAGGGCGTGCCGTGGAAGTCGCCGGTCATCTTCGGGAACTGGGCCAGCGCGCAGGACTACGCGCGGGTCGGCAAGGAACTGGGCACGCGGCTCGGCGGCGCGAGCGTGGCCAGCCCCGGGGAGATCGGCACCCTCGCGTACTACTGCGAGTGCGCCATCATCGACGAGTTCTCCGACCGCGGCCATGCCAGGGAACTGGTCGAGCAGCGGATCGCGACGGCGAACCCGCTGATGAGCCTCGCGCTACGGGTGAACTACCACTGGCTGGACCGCTCGATCACCCCGCGCAAACCGGACTACCGGCTGCGGTACGGCTCAGGGCCGGCGACCGGGCCCGACAGCTGGCAGGTGCGGTCCGCGGCCAAGGGCGTCGGCCACTTCACCCTCACCCGCGAACCGTGACCGTGGCACAGCGGCGGGACCGCACGACAGGAGCGATCGCGGCCCCGGAGTCCCGGCCGCGGCGCTGGGTGCTGCCCGGCGCCGTCGCCGTGGTGTCCGCGCTCGTCTTCGCGGTGGTGCGACCGCACCTCGTCGACGACACGTTCATCACGCTGGCCTACGCGCGCAACCTCGCCTTCCACGGGCACTGGGGCCTGATCGCGGCCGAGACGTCGAACACCGCGACGTCACCGCTGAACGTCTTGCTCCTCGCCGCACTGACCCTCGTCCTGCGCGACGCGGTCCTCGCCGCCGGCGCGCTGTTCGTGCTCTGCCAGGTCGCCTTGGCCCTCGCGCTGCGCCGGGCCGGCGACCGCGCGGGGCTGCCGGCCTGGTTCGCACCGGCCGCCGTCGCCCTGCTGACGGTGAACCCGCTGCTGCTGTCGTCGATCGGGCTCGAGGTCGAGCTCGGCGCGGCCGGCATCGCCTGGCTGCTGGTCTTCGCGGGGGAACGGCGGCCGGTGGCCCTCGGCGTCCTGACCGGGCTGCTCGCCCTCGTCCGGCTCGATCTGGTCGTGGTCGCGCTGGTGCTCTTCGCGCTGCGGCGCCGGTTCTGGGAGAAGGCGTGGCAGTCGGTGCTCGCCGCGGCGGCGGTCGCGCTCCCCTGGTTCGCCTTCAGCTGGGTGGCGCTCGGGTCGGCGGTGCCGGACACGGTGATCATCAAAACCCTGCAGAAGTCGTGGGGGCAGTGGGACTTCGGCAACGGACCCGGGCTCTACGCCGAGGTCTTCCCGTGGGCGACGATCGCGTCCTTCCTCCCGGCCGCGCTCGCCCTGCTCGCCTTCGCGCTCTGCATGGCGGACGCGGCCCGGGGCGGCCCGCTGTGGGCCCGGGTGCGGCCGTTCGTCCCGCTGGTGCCCGCCGGGATCGCGCACTACCTGGCCTACACGCGGCTGCACGTGCCGCCGTACCACTGGTACTACGGGCCGAGCCTGGTCGCGGCGACGCTCTTCCTCGCGGCCGCCGCGACGGCCGCGGTCCGCGTGCCGGCCCGGGTCGCG
>NZ_JAAGNB010001835.1:0-2825 GCF_010550475.1 Amycolatopsis sp. SID8362 | reverse complement strand
CGATGCCGAGCGCCTTCGCGGCCGCGGCGGCGTCGAGCGCGACCTTGCCCGAACCCTCCTGCAGGCCGTGGTCGACGACCAGCGCGCGGACGACGTGCCCGCGGTGGTGCCCGACGTACGCGGCGGCCTCGGCCAGCGCGAGGGAATCGGCGCCGCCCGAGACCGCGACGCAGAGTTCAGCCGGCGCTTCGACGCCGTCCAGGAAGGCGCGGACGGCCCTGCGGACGGTCGCGACCGCCGGCCCGGTCATCCGTGCAGGCGCCGGACCCACGCCGCCGGATCGGCGATCTCGGCGCGCGACGGCAGGGTGTTCGGCGAGCGCCAGACGGCGTTGAAGCCGTCCATGCCGACGGCGTCCACGACGTGCTTCGTGAACTTCGCGCCTTCTTCGTACTGGCGGATCTTCGCGTCGACGCCGAGCAGCGCGCGCAGCAGCCGGTCGAAGACGCCACCGCCCTTGCGCCGGGCGGTGAACCGCGCGCGGATCGTGTCGACGCTCGGGACGACCTGCGGCCCGACCGCGTCCATCACGTAGTCGGCGTGGCCTTCGAGCAGCGTCGAGAGCGCCAGCAGCCGGTCGAACACCGCGCGTTCCTTCGGCGACTGGAGCAGCTCCGCGAGGTTCAGCTTCGGTCCCTGCTTGATCGCCTCGGGCAGCCTGCCGAAGAGGTCGGACAGGCTGTCGCTGCCGCCGCCGGCGAGGCCGGAGACGAGCCGCTCGACTTCGTCGGCGAAGTAGTCGCGCAGCCACCGGACCGCGGTGAACTGCAGCCGGTGGGTGCATTCGTGCAGGCAGACCCAGAGCCGGAAGTCGTGGCCCGGCACGTTCATCGCCTGTTCGGCGGCGACGACGTTCGGCGCGACGAGCAGCAGTTGCCCTTCCCGCTCCGGCCCGCCGAAGGGGTCGTACTGGCCCAGCACGCGGCTGGCGAGGAAGGCGAGCACGAGCCCGGTCTGGACGCCGGCGCCCCCGGCGAGGATCGGCCCGAGCGCCCCGCCCTGCTGCGGCAGCGCGCGCCCGGTCAGCGCGTCGAGCCCGGCGGCGGCGGACCGCACCCAGCCCGGCCGGTCGACGACCTCGCCGGGCAGCAGCGGCAGGTCGAGACCCAGGTTCGTCAGCTGCCGGACGTGCCCCTCGGCCTCCATCGTCAGCTCGCGCAGATCGGTGACGGCCGCTTCGGCCTCCTCGCGCGGGACCGACGGGCCCCCGCGCACGAGCAGCGCGCCGGTCTGCGCGGCGATCGCCCAGTCGACCATGGGCCGGGTCTCGGTTTCCTGACTCACCCTTCCGACGCTACCTGGCCGGTGGAGGTTTCCGGCCACGATCTTCGTACGGTTCGCACACGGAGAGGTACGCCGCTACGCGCACCCGCACTTGCGGAGGCTCGTGGCGAGGACGTCGATGGCGTCCCGGCCGGGGTCGGTGTCCGAGCCATTGGACATGAACGCGAACACCAGCACCCGGCCGTCCTGGTCGAGGACCAGGCCGGCGAGGGTGTTCACCCCGGTCAGCGTGCCCGTCTTCGCCCGCACCCAGCCGCGGCCCGCCTGGGACGCCGGCGTGTCGAACCGCTTGTCGGCGAGGGTGCCGGAGCCGCCCGCGACCGGGAGGCCCGCCAGCACCGGACGCAGCTTCCCGGTGCCCGGGTTCTTGCCCTCGGGGGCCGCCGCGGCCGCCAGGAGCTGGGTCAGCACCCGGGCCGGGATGCGGTTGAGCGACGAGATCCCGCTGCCGTCGGACAGCTCGACGCCCGAGACGTCGAACCCGTGGTCCTTGAGCACCTTGAGCGTCGCCTTCGCGCCGCCGGCGTAGCTCGCTTCCTCGCCGTTGGCCAGCGCCACCTGCCGGGCGATCGCCTCGGCGAGTACGTCGTCGGACAGCACCATCAGGTCCGACACCAGCTCGGTCAGCGGCGCCGACTTGACCTCGCCGAGCACCTTCGCGTCCTTGGCCGCGGTCGCCTGGCCGCCGGGCGAGGCGCCCAGCTTCGAGGCGATGGACGAGGCCAGCGCGCTGCCCGCGTTCGCCGTGCGCTGCGAGTTGTTGTCCTTGGGGCTGAGCCGGCCGCCATCGGCCATCACCGGGGACATCTGCGTCGCGTACGTCGAGGGCGCGTCGCCCGCTTCCCAGCCCGGCGCGGTCGTGGCGCCCTTGAACAGGCTCAGGTCGACCTGCACCTTCTTGACGCCGGGCGCGGCCTTCTTGACCTGCGCGACGAGGTCGTCGACGTGCGCGGACCCCGGGTACAGCGGCGAGTCCGTGCCGAGCGGCAGGTTGGTGATCGTCGTGTCGCCGCCGCCGACCAGCACGACCGTGCCGGGGTCCGCGCCCTGGACGATCTTGGTCGACAGCCTGAGGTTGTGGTCCAGCGAGAGCAGCGCGGCCGCCGACGTGAGCACCTTCGTCGTCGACGCGGGGGTCACCGGCGTCGACGAGCCGTGGTCCCACAGCACGGTGCCGGTCACCGGGTCGATCACGCTGCCGGTGAGCTGGCCGAGCGCGCCGTTGCCGGCCGCCGGGGCCAGCACGGACTTGACGCCGTTCGCGGTCGGCGCCTTCCCGGTGTTGTCCGGCCCGGCCAGCTGACGCGTGGCGGCGGACGGCTCGGGGCTGTCGCCCTTCGGCGCGTTCGGCGCCCACGGCAGGCCCAGCCGGTTCGACACCTTCGGCATCGCCGCGGCGACCCCGCCACCGGCCAGCACCAGCAGGACGACCACGACGAGCGCGATCAGCTTGCCCTTGCGCTTCTTCTTCGGCGGCTCCTCCGCCGGCGGCGCTTCGGCGGCGGGCGGCGGTGCGGACGGCGGCTGCTGGTCGGGCCGCG
>NZ_JAAGNB010001777.1:0-2939 GCF_010550475.1 Amycolatopsis sp. SID8362 | reverse complement strand
CAGCGCGGTCAGCTCCGCCGCCTCGGCGGGTTCGAGCAGCGGCCGCCCGAGCCGCGGCCGCGCGGCGGTGCGCACGACGAGCGGGTCGATGATCTTCTTGACGGTGCGGGTCAGGGGACCGCCATCCGCCGCGGAAAGCACGTCGACCCCGCCGATCCGCGCCCACGCGGCGGCGACCACGGCCGACCGCAGCCGAGCCCGCCCCGATCCGGCCACCGCCACCCCCTCGTCCTCCCCGTACCTTACGAGACGGCGGCTGTGGAATCCCCGCCCGTCTCGCGGCCCCGGTGGAGCAGCCTTGCGAGAATGGCGGGCATGGCCGACACCGCGACGAACCGGACCGCCAGGCGCGGCAGGCCCGGGTACGACCTGGAATCCCTGCTGCGCGTGGCGGTTTCGGCGTTCACCGAACGCGGTTTCGACGGCACCAGCATGGAAGACCTGTCCCGCAAGCTCGGCATCTCGAAGTCGGCGATCTACCACCACGTGCCGAGCAAGGACGAGCTGCTGCGGCTCGCCGTGAACCGCGCGCTGGACGGCCTCTTCGCCGAAGCGGCCGCGCTGGCGGAGTTCGACGGCCGGGCGGTCGACAAGCTCGAGCACCTCGTGCGCGCGAGCGTCGGGGTCCTGATCGAGCAGCTGCCGTTCGTGACGCTGCTGCTGCGCATCCGCGGCAACACCAAAGTGGAACGCGCGGCGCTGGCCCGCCGCAAGGAGTTCGACCGGCTCGTCGCGGACCTGGTGAGCGCGGCCGCCGCCGACGGGGACCTGCGTCCCGACATCGACCCGGACGTCTCCGCGCGGCTGCTGTTCGGCATGGTCAACTCGGTCGCCGAGTGGTACCGGCCCCGCGGCGGCGCCTCGGCACCCGCCATCGCGGACGCGGTCGTCGCGGTGGCGTTCGACGGCTTGCGCCGCCACAGCTGAAAACCTCGTTGGCGGACGACGTCCGCTGCTGCTACCGTCCCGGAGGCCGTGCGAGAGACCGAGGAGGTGGTACCCGTGAACCAGACGACATGGGTGCTCTCCTCCGGGGTCACGGTCGGGCGATAGGTCGCCCGGGAGCGCCGTTCGGCAGCGCTCCCGGAAGGCACGACCATGCACTTCACTTCGGAACAACGCCTCGGCGACGGTGTCCTCGAGCGCGGGTTCACCCTCGGCGAAGTCCCCACGGCATCCTCTGGACGCCCGAGTCCGCGCCCGGACCGGTCCCGCTGATCCTGCTCGGCCACCCCGGCGGGCTGGACCGGATGTACCCGCGCCTGGCGGCCCGCGCCCGGCACTCGGTGGCCGACGGCTACGCCGCGGCGACCATCGAACTGCCCGGCAGCGGCGACCGGCCCCGGCTGGCCGGCGTCGACGAAGCCCGCGCTGACCTGCGCCGAGCGCTGACGGCCGGCGAATCGGTCGGCAACGACGTCGTCGACCGGCTCATCCTCCCGCTGGTCGAGCAGGCGGTCCCGGAATGGCGGGCCGCACTGGACGCGCTCCTCGCGCTCCCCGGGATCGACGGCCCGGTCGGGTTCGCGGGCGGCGTGATCGCCATCGCCGTCCGGCTGGCGCTGGTCGAGCCGCGCGTCGCGGCCGCGGTCCTGTTCGCCGGCAGTTACGTGCCCCGCCGCACGTTCGACGAGGCCCGCCAGGTCACCACTCCCCTGCTCGTCCTGCTGCAGTGGGACGACGAAGGCAACGACCGGCAGGCGGCGCTGGACCTGTTCGATGCCTTCGGGACCAAGGAAAAGACGTTGCACGCCAACACCGGCGGGCACACCGGCATCCCGGGGTTCGAGGGCGATGACGGGAGCCGGTTCTTCGCCCGGCACCTGAAGTGAGCCGCGGACGCCAGGCCGGTCGCCGCCGGCCTGGCGTCCCGGTTCCGGTCAGAACCCGGGGAAGACCCGGCGCAGCTCGTCGAGCGTGACACTCCCCTCGACGCGAACACCCTTGTCGTACGGCGCCTTCAGCCGGCCGCTGAGCAACCGGATGAACGCCTCCGCCGGGCCGTCGAACGTCGCGGACGGCGCGTCGAGGTGGGACACCACCGTCACCGCGTCGTCGATCACCAGGCCACCGCCGCGAACGGCGACGGAAACCGGGTTCGCCAGTTCGGCGGGCTTGGCCAGGAAGCTCAGCATGAAGCCCACCGGCCCGGCGAGGAGTTCGAGCAGCACCGCGGCCGAGCCGTCGGCCACCCCGGCGTCCGGGTCGAGGGCGACGCGCACGTCCCAAGAGTGGTTGGCCACTTCGCTGAGCCGCATGCCCAGCGCGGTCACCAGCGGCACCGGCTCCGGCAGGAAGCCGAGGTCGACGGTCAGCGACGACCGCTGCTCGGGCGTGAGCGCCTCGACGGTGTCGAGCCAGCGGCTGTTGTGCTCCAGGAAACCCTCGGCCTGCGCGCGCGGCGAGGACGAGTCCCAGCGGGCCCAGATCGTCTGGTTGTCTTCGACGGCCACGGTTTCCCCGGCGGCGCGCAGGATCGGCGCGCGGCCGATCTCGGCACCGCTGCCGAGGTGCGACAGCGCCTGCGCGACGGTCCAGTCCGCGGCGCCGCTGGTCCGGGCCAGCTGCTCGTCGGTGAGGGTGCGGGTGAGTCCGGCGAGCACGTCGTGCTCGGCGCGGAGGGCGGCGATCGTGCGATCCACGAGTTGGTCCATGTCCGGGTCAACTCCCGGACCCCCGCGAGTGTTCCGGTGATCACCGCGCGCGATGTGCCGACCGCCACCTTTGCAGTTAGGTAAGCCTGCCCTTATTGTCCTCGTGTGTCCCCAGTCCCCCACCAAGCCGGTGTCGACGCCCGCGAGGTCGACGTCGCCTACGGCAGCGACGTCGTCGTGCGCGCCGCGTCCATTTCCCTGCGGGCCGGCCGCGTGACCGCGCTGATCGGCCCGAACGGGAGCGGGAAGTCGACCCTGCTGCGCGCGCTGGCGCGGCTGCACCCG
>NZ_JAAGNB010001730.1:0-4765 GCF_010550475.1 Amycolatopsis sp. SID8362 | reverse complement strand
GAGGGGCCGCGTGCCCGCGCGCTCCTCGCCCGCAAGCGCGCCGCCCGGGCCGCCGACGAGCGGCGCCGTCCCCTGGAAACGTACCGCGTGCGCGAACTGGCCGAGATGACCGGCGACATCTTCGACGACCACCGCGGTTTCGCGCGCGCCCGGCGCGCGTTCCTCGCCAACCAGCCCGGCCGACCGCCGGAAGCTTCGGTCGTGCCCGCGCCCCGCGTCCCGGAAATAGCCTCCCGTATCGCCCACCGGAACGAATGATTCAATACAGACCTCGGAAGTGCTACAATTTCGGCGAAACGTTCCCGCCAGCGAAACAGAATTCCGAGGACGACGAGGGTGGCCGTCAACAGTACCGCCGGGCGCAAGCCCGCCAGCGCGCCGGACAACGCCGGCACCGAGGCCGCCGCCCGGGTGGCCGATGTGCTGCTGCTCTTCACCGGCGGCCCCCGGCACCTGGGCGTCAGCACGATCAGCCGTGAGCTCGACCTCTCGAAGGCGGTCGTCTACCGGATCCTGCAGTCGCTCGTCTCGCGCGAGATGCTGGCCACCGACCCCGGCGTCGCCGGCTACCGGCTCGGCCCCGCGGCCGTCGCGCTCGGGGCGAGCGCCCTGCGCCGGTTCGACGCCCGGGTCGCCGCCACGCCCGTCCTGCGGCGGCTGCGGGAGGAAACCGGCGAAACGACCACGCTTTCCGGCCTGGTCGGCGACGAACGCGTGTACCTCGACCAGTTCGAGAGCCCGCGCGAGATCAAGATGACGGTCGAACTCGGCCGCCGGTTCCCGTTGCACGCCGGGTCTTCCGGCAAGGTCATCCTGGCGTCGCTGCCCGAGGACCGCCGGGAAGCCGTGCTGCACCGGGAACTCCCCGCGCTGACCGAGCACACGATCACCACCGCCGACGAACTGCGCGAGGCCCTCGCCGAGGTGGCCCGCGACGGCGTCGCCGTCTCGCTCGGCGAACGGCAGCCGGGCGCGGGGTCCGTCGCCGCTCCCCTGTTCGGGCCGGACGGCGAAGTCCACGGCTCCATCAGCATTTGCGGGCCGCAGTACCGCTTCACGCCCGACGCCGTCGGCCGCTACCGCGATCTCGTGCGCGAGGCCGCCGCCGAGATCCGGCAGAGCTGGGCCTGGCTGCAGGAGCCGGGCGGCCGGTAGGGAACGTAGTGAATGACTCATTCATGTCGCCAGACGACATGAATGAGTCATTCACTACACCCGGTCAGCGCCCGCGCTTGAGGTAGCGGCCCACCGGGTCACCGGTGATCTTGCCGTCGGCGAACACGTGGTTGCCACGCACGAACGTGTCGGTCACCTTCGCCGTCATGTCGAAGCCCTCGAACGGCGTGTACTCCTGAGTGGACTCCGACTCCGCCGCGCGCACGGTCCACCGGACGTCCGGGTCGACCAGCGCGAAGTCGGCGTCGAAGCCCTCGGCGATGTCACCCTTCTTCAGCAAGCCGTAGCGGCGCGCGGGGTTCCGCGAAGTCAGTTGGGCGATCCGCTGCAGCGAAAGGCCGCGCTTCACGCCCTCGCCGACCAGCCCGGGCAGCAGGTACTCCGCACCGCCGAAGCCGGACTTCGCCAGGAAGACGTCGTCGCGGTCCGCACCGAACTTCAGCTCGTCGCGGCAGCACGCGTGGTCGCTGACCACCCAGTCGACTTCGCCGGCGAGCACGTGCCGCCACAGCGCCTCGACGTCTTCGCGCTCGCGCAGCGGCGGGTTGACCTTGCCGCCGATGCCCGACGCCGTGTCCACATCGGCCAGCAGGTGCCCGATCGTCACCTCGCGCCGGAAGTCGATGTGCGGGAACGCCTTCGCCATCGTCAGTGCCGCCGACAGGGCCTTCTCCGACGACAGGTGCAGCAGGTTGATGTTCGGCAGCCCGGTCTCGTGCGCGAGATAGGACGCGATGGTAACGGCCAGCCCTTCGGAGTGCGGCGGCCGCGACGCGCTGTAGGCCCGCAGACCCGACAGCGAGCCGTCCTGCTCGACCAGTTTCGTGTACGCCGTCATGATTTCCGCCGTCTCGCAGTGCAGCGAGAGCGAAAGGTGCGGTGCGTACTCGGTCAGCACCTCGCGCGCGTGCTGCACCCCGCGCATGACGAACTCGAAATGCGCGATGTCGTAGCGTTCGTCCGGCGGGATCATCAGGAAGTCGCTCTGGCTGGTCGACCGCCCGTGCAGGCCGTGGCTGCCGTAGAACATGAAGATCTTGAACGACGTGACGCCGAATTCCTCGACCAGGTAAGGGATCTCGGAGATGTGCTGCGAACTCATCGGCGCGAGGTGGAAGGCGTAGTCGACGTAGGCATTGCCTTCCGACGCACTCAGCACCTCGGGGAAGAAGTCGCGGTAGCTGCCGCCCTTGTTCAGGTAGTACTGGCCGGTGCGCATGTACGTCAGCGACGTCGTGACGCCGCCCTGCGCGCTCGCGCGGCTCTCGGTGCGGGTGTCGGTGGCCAGCTCGTTGTAGATGCCCCAGTGCTGGTGCGCGTCGACCACGCCGGGGAAGGCGAGCAACCCGCGGCCGTCGACGACCCGCGCGGCGTCGTCGATGAGCAGGTCCGGCGCCACGCGCGTGATCGTGCCGTCGTTCACGGCGATGTCCAGCAGTTCGGGCTCGGACCCGTCGGCGTCGCCGGGGCGGACGACCCGGACGTTCTTCACGAGCAGTTCCGTGGTGGCCATTTCTCTCCTCAGCTTGCGGTGTTCGAATTCAGGCGCCGGGCGACGTCGCCGGCGGCCAGGTAGGCCAGCCCGAAGGCGGGCAGGAGCCCGTTGCCGGGCAGGTAGCCGGCGGCGCCGTGGCCGGAGATGCTCGCCGCGGCGCCACCCGCGGCGTACAGCCCGGGGATCGGGCGGTCGTCGTGGTCGACGACGGCGGCGTGCTCGTCGACCAGCAGCCCGCCCTGGGTGTGGAAGAGCGCGGGCACCACGCGGACGGCGGCGAGGCGGCCCGAAAGCGGGCGCTCCCAATGGGTCCGGCCGTGCTCGTCCGCGTGTTCGCCGCGCGCGATCGCGGCCGCCGTGGCGATTTCCGCCTCCAAAGCGTCCGGTGGCAGACCCGTCGCCGCCGCGAGCCCACGAGCGTCGTCGGCCCAGACGAGCGCACCGGCCGAGACGACGTCCCGGAAGTCCTGGAACGGCTGGCACTGCTCGAAGATCGTCTCGTCGAGGACGATCCAGCCGGTCGAACCGGGTCGCGCGGCCAGCTCGGCCGCGTACTCGGAATAGCCGCGAGTTTCGTTGCCGAAGCGGCGGCCGTCGAGGCCGACGAGGAACCCGCCGTGGATGATCGTCGCCCAGCCGACCAACGTGCCCGCGGCGGCGGAAACCGCGCCGTGGCCCTGGTAGGCGTCGAGGAACCCGGTGGCGGCACCCAGCTTCTCGCCGATGCGCAGCGCGTCCCCGAGCGACTGGTCGCTCCCCTGGTACAGCGCTCCCGAGATCTCCGGCAGGTGCTGCGCCACGAGGTCCGAGTCGGCACCGAAGCCGTTGGTGGCCAGCAGAACCGCGCGGGTCGGGATCTCCTCCTCGGTCCCGTCGGGGTACCGGACCACGACCGCACACACACCGTCCACATCGGACAGGACGTCGACGAGCCGGGCGGGTGCGAGCAGCTCGATGTTCTCGTGCTCGGTCACCTTCCGGGCGAGGTGGTCGACGACGCCGGAGCCGTGCCGTCCCGGGATCGTGTGGCAGCGGGGCACGGAGTGGCCGGGGTAGTTGAAGTCCGTCACCAGCGACAGCGGCAGCCCGGCCGAGTCGGCGAGCCACTCGACCAGCGGGGCGCTCACCTCGGCCAGGGTGCGGGCCAGGCGCGGATCGGCCTGCCCGTGCGTCTTGGCCATGATGTCGGCGACGAACTGCTCGGGCGAGTCGTCCACACCTTCTGCCGCCTGCCACCGCGACCCGGCGCCAGGGAACATCGCCGTGGACATCGACGTGTTGTTGCCCCGGCGGAAGTGCTCGCTCGCCTCGACGACCAGGACGGAAAGCCCCAGCTCGGCGGCCCGCAGCGCGCCCGCGAGGCCGCCGCCCGCTCCGGCGACGACGAGATCGGGTCCGTCGGTCACGAAGCCCCCTCCACGGTCAGCAGCCGCAGCGCGAGTTCGGTCGGGTCGACGATGCGCGCGGGCAGGTCGGCGGGCTCGACGTCGACGGCCGAGCAGCCGTTGATGACCGCCGTCGCGCCCAGTGCGGCGAGTTCGCGCACCGCCGTGCCGAGCGCCGCGTTCCACGTCTCGGTCTCGGCGATCGCGGAGAACGGCAGGTCCAGCACGCGGACGCCGACGAAGTACTCGGTCAGCCGGTAGGCGGCGATGCGCTTGGCGAACTCCTCGGCGATGGCCTCGTTGCGCACGACCGCGCCGAACCGGACGCCCTTCGCGGCGAGGTGGGACGCCGACAGCTTGAGCAGGCCGTGCACCGGCAACGGCGGTTCGGCGACGGCGTCGGGTACCGCCGGGTCGAGCACGCAGTCCGGGAAGGCCAGGTCCCAGCCGTCGCCCGCCGAAGCGAGCACGGCGGCGACCTCGCGTTCGGACGCGCGCACGGACTCGCCGGTGTCCAAAGTGGCCGGTGCGGCCGGGCCGACGTCGCGCAACTCGATCTCCAGGCCCGGCGGCGCGAGCCGGGCGTAGCGCTCCTGCCGCCGCCGGATCTCCTCGGGCGGCAGGTGGATGGGCGTCACCGCGAGGGCACGCATCAGTTCGGCTCCTTCTCTCCGGTTCCGGCCAGCTCGCGCAGCGCCGCGCCGACGCG
>NZ_JAAGNB010001675.1:0-4498 GCF_010550475.1 Amycolatopsis sp. SID8362 | reverse complement strand
ACGGCGTTCGGCAGGCTCGGCGCCACGGTCGTCCGCGCGGAGAGCGCGTGGCGGCTCGGGCCGGACCAGGCGGAACTGCAGCGGCAGTGGCTGGAGGGCTGGGTCGGCGCCGCCGTCGAGCAGCTGCCGGAGCTGCGCCCGGTCACCGACGTCTACCTGCAGCGACGGGTCGAAATGGCCGCGGCGGGCGAGCTGCACGCGGTGGTCCACCACGGCGACCTGCTGGTCCTGCCGCCGAGCCTGGAGGCGGCGGCGTGAAGCGCTTGTTCGCGTGGCTGCGCGTCCTCGGCGCCGTCGGCATCCTCGCGGTCCTCGTCTGGCAGCTCGGCAGCGCCGCCTTCCTCGACGGCCTCGGCCGGATCAGCGCGCCCGGCGTGCTCGCCGCGCTGGCCATCGGCCTCGCGACGACGGTGTTCAGCGCGGGCCGCTGGCAGATCGTCGCCACCCGGCTCGGCCTGCGGCTTTCGCTGCGGACCGCGGTCGCCGACTACTACCGCGCGCTGTTCCTCAACGGCGTGCTGCCCGCGGGCGTCCTCGGCGACGTCCACCGCGCGGTGCAGCACGGCCGCGAGTCGGGCGACGTGCCGCGCGGCGTGCGCGCCGTCGTCCTGGAGCGCACCGCGGGCCAGCTCGTGCTGATCGCGTCCGCCGTGGGCGTGGTGCTCTTCGTCCCGGACGTCGTGCCCGAGGCGTTCCGCGAGGTCGTGACGGTCACCGGCGTGGTCGTCGTGCTGGCCGCCGTCGCCGCGGTCGCCGCCGGCCGGGTGTTCGGCGGGCGCTGGATCCACAGCCCGTCCAAGGTCCGGCGCGGCTTCGCCGTCACCCTCGCCGACCTGCGGCTCGGCCTGTTTACCCGCGAGACCTGGCCCGGCGTGGGCTTCCTGTCGATCGCGACGCTCGCTGGGCACCTGGCGCTGTTCGTCGTCGCCGCCCGCGTCGCCGGGGTGACCGCGCCGGTCGGACAGCTCGCGCCGCTGATGATCCTCGCGCTGCTCGCGATGGGTCTCCCGCTCAACATCGGCGGCTTCGGCCCGCGCGAGGGCGTCTGCGCCCTGCTCTTCGGCGCGGCCGGGCTGGGCGCCGCCCAAGGTGTCACCGTCGCTGTCGTCTACGGCGTGCTCACGCTCTTCGCGAGCCTGCCCGGCGCCGGTGTCCTGCTCGTCCGGAGCGTCGCCGGGTTCCGCGTGACCCGCGCTCCGCACACCGGTGTCGTGCCTGCTCCGCGCTCCGCGGCCGACTCCGGGATCGAATCGGAAGTGGGGTTGAAATCATGACCGCAAGTGAGGTCGTCGGGGATCTGCCGCGCCGGGCCGTGGTCGAGCGGGTCGTCGAGACCCGGCTGCCGACCCGGCACGGGACGTTCCGCGCGGTCGGGTACCTCGACCGCACCGGCACCGAGCAGGTCGCGCTGGTGTACGGCGAGATCGCCCCGCTCGGCACGCTGACCCGCGTGCACAGCGAGTGCCTGACCGGCGACGTCTTCGGTTCGACGCACTGCGAGTGCGGCGACCAGCTGGCGGCGGCGCTGGACCGGATCGTCGAGGAGGGCTCGGGCGTGCTGGTCTACGTCCAGGGCCACGAGGGCCGCGGGATCGGCCTGCTCGCGAAGCTGAAGGCGATGCGGCTGCAGGACGAAGGCCTCGACACGGTCGACGCGAACGTGGCGCTCGGGCTGCCGATCGACGCCCGCGACTACCACGCCGCGGCGAGCATCCTCCAGGACCTGGGGGTCCGGTCGGTGCGGCTGCTGTCGAACAACCCGGCGAAGGTCGAGCAGCTGACGCGCTACGGAATCCGGATCAGCGAGCGGGTTCCGCTGCTGGTTCCGCCGAACCCGGAGAACCTGCGGTACCTCCGCACCAAGGCCGAGCGGATGGCCCACCTGCTCCCGCACCTGGACGGCGCGTTCTCAGGCGCCTAACGCCTCCAGCACCCCGGCGAAGCGCTGGACCAGCGTGTCCAGCAGGACGTGGCCCTTGGCCGCGCTCGCCAGCGAGGGACGGCCGACCACCCCCGACTCCGTGTACGCCCGCAGGCCCCGCGTCAGCAGGTGCTCCCGGTCGGTCAGGTGGTCGGCCGCTTCGTAGCCGGGCCGGACCAGGTGCGGGTGCGCGTGCAGCAGGATGGACGTCTCCAGTTCGCCCGCGTGCATGTCGTCGTCCAGCGACGTCCGCAGCCCGGCCGCGGTGTGCGCCGCCTGCCAGTCGGCGACGCCGGGGAACAGCGCCATCGCGCCGCCCGCCTCCTGGACCACATTGGACAGTACGTAGTTGCCGCCGTGCCCGTTGACCAGCACGAGCCGGTGCACGCCCGACGCGCGAAGCGACTCGGCGACGTCGGTGACCACGGCGTGCAGCGTGCGCGCGGAAATGCTCACCGTGCCGGCCCACCCCGCGTGTTCGTGCGAGCACGAGATCGTGATCGGCGGCAGGTGGAGCACCGGGTACGCGGCGGCGACGGCGGTCGCGAGGGTCGCCGCGATCACCGCGTCGGTGGCCAGGGGGAGGTGCGCGCCGTGCTGCTCGAAGCTGCCGACCGGCAGCACCGCGACCGACGCCCGCCGCGCCTGCTCGTCGGCGGTGGTCGCGAGCGGGAACAGATCGGTCATGAGCGCGGCCCTTCTCTATGTTGGGTGGCATGACCGAGCATGCCGCACTGCTGGCCGTCGCGCGCGAAGCCGTGGCGAAGGCGACCGGGATCGTCCGGTCGCGCCCGACCTTTTCCGTTTCCGCGAAAGGCGATCGCGACCTGGTGACCGACGTCGACACCGCCGTCGAGGACGCGCTGCGGGAGTTCCTCGCCGCCGAAACCCCCGAAATCGGGTTCCTCGGCGAGGAGCGCGGCCGCAGCGGCGCGGCCGGCGGGCGCTGGTGGGCGCTGGACCCGATCGACGGGACCGCGAACTTCGCCCGCGGGATTCCGCTCTGCGGGATTTCCCTGGCACTGGTGGACGGCGAGCACAGCACGGTCGCCGCGATCGCCCTGCCGTACCTCGGGGTCACCTACACCGCCGCGCGCGGCGAAGGTGCTTTCGCGAACGGAGAGCGGGTCGGCGCGTCGACGGCGACGGAAATGTCCGACGCGATGATCGCGGTCGGTGACTTCGCGATCGGCGAACTCGCCGAAGAGAAGAACCGCGCGCGGCTGACGTTGCTGACCGACCTCGGCGCGCGGGCGCAGAAGATCCGGATGCTGGGCACCGCGGCGGTCGACCTCTCGTGGGTGGCGGACGGAAAGCTCGACGCCGCACTGATCCTGTCCAACAACCCGTGGGACACCATGGCCGGCGTGCTGCTCGTGCGCGAGGCGGGCGGCGCCGTCGTCGACCGCGACGGCAGCGAGCACACGGTCGGTTCCGCGGCGACGATCGCCGTCGGCGCCGGGCTGCGCAAGGAGATCGTGGACGCACTTGATCGCGCGTTCGGGGTTGTTCGTTAGTATTCGGGGTATCCGGGTGGGCGGCGCCACAGCGCACGATTGCACTGCCCGCCCAAGGTTTTCGGTTAGGTTGGTACCGGTCGGCCGCCGCGGCTGGCATGCTGACCGGATCTCTCGGCCACTTCGGAGAATGGTGGATGCTCGTGGAAAGTCGCCGGATCCGCGATCGGTACCGGCTGCTCGAGCCGATCGGCGGCGGCGCGATGGGCACGGTCTGGCGGGCCCAGGACGAAAAGCTCGACCGCACCGTGGCGATCAAGGAACTCCTGCTGCCCCACGACCACGACGAGCACCGCACGGAAGAAGCGAAGAACCGCGCGATGCGCGAGGCGCGGATCGCCGCCCGGTTGCAGCATTCCCACGCGATCACCGTGTTCGCCGTCCTCGAGGAGGAGGACCGGCCGTGGTTGATCATGGAATACCTGCCGTCGAAGAGTTTCGCCGTCCTGGTCCGCGAGGAGCCGACGACGGTGGACGACGCCATCCGCGTCGGCGCGCAGATCAGTTCCGCGCTGGCCGGCGCGCACCGCGCCGGGGTCGTGCACCGCGACGTGAAGCCGGCCAACATCCTGGTCTCCGAGGACGGCACGGCGAAGATCACCGACTTCGGCATTTCCCGCGCGATCGGTGACGTCAAGCTGACGGCCACCGGTGAGATCGCCGGCACGCCCGCGTACCTCGCGCCGGAGGTGGCGCGCGGGGAGGACGCGAGCTTCGCCGCCGACGTGTTCTCCCTCGGTGCGACGCTGTACGCGGCGATCGAAGGGAAGCCGCCGTACGGCACGGCGGACAACCCGATCGCCTTGCTCTACAAGGCGTCCAGCGGCGAGATCGAGCCGCCGGAGAAGTCGGGCAGGCTGACGCCGCTGCTGCTGCGGATGCTCGCCACCGACCCGGCCGAGCGGCCGTCGATGGACGAGGTCGAGCGGGAGCTGGTCGCGCTGCTGCCGGACGCCGAGCCCGGCGAGTCGGTGCTCGCGGCGACGCTCCCCGAGACCGAACCGCCCGCGCTGCCGCCGGTGCCCGCCGCGGTCACCGTCCCCGTGGGCGAGGTCGCCGC
>NZ_JAAGNB010001618.1:0-8260 GCF_010550475.1 Amycolatopsis sp. SID8362 | reverse complement strand
GGGGCGGCGGCACCGGCGGCGGGCAGCGCGGTCCCGGCCACAACGGCCACGGGCGGCGAGGCGACCACGGAGGACCCCAGCTGCACGGCGATCACGGTGGCGGCCCCGAGCGCGAACCCGACGAGCAACCGACCCCGGCGGGGTTTCGATGCGTTCGGAGACTGGTAGTCATCGGCTGGCTCGTCTTCGACCGCGGCCCAGCCGACACCCCGGTGCCACTCCTCGACGAACCAGTCCTCGCCCCGCCAGCCGGCGTCCTTCGCCACCCCGCTACCTCCGCGAAGCGCGCCGCGCGGCGAAGCCCGCCAAACCCGCGCCCACCAACGCCAGCAACCCGATCCCGGCCAGCCCGAGCCCCGAATAGCTCGTCTCCACCGAACCCCGCATCATCGCCACCGGCGCGTCCCCGGCCGGGATCGCGCGCGGGACCTCGTTCGGCTTGTTCGCCACCGTCAGCGCCAACGTCTCGCCCGGCTTCACCGTCCCGCAGGCCGACGGCGGGCTCTCCGGGTCGTACGCGTTCGTGTACCCCGGCGGCGGGCTCGCCTCCACGACGCAGATCTCCTGCGGCGCCCGCAGGTTCTCGACCGCCACCCCGCCGGTCGCGCCGTCCGTGGTGACGACCGCGGGCTTGCCGTCGGCACCGAGGAGCGGCTTGCCGTCGCCGCCGGTCGCCGCCGACGTCTTGTCCGGCCCGGTGATCCGCAGGACCGCGCCGCCGACGCCCTTGCCCGTGTTCGCGTCGGTCTTCGTCACCTGCACCTTGCCCGGCTTCGCGACCTGGACGACGCCCTGCGCGGTCAGCTCCTGCTCGCCGCCGGTGGAGACGACGCGCTGCGCCGCGGTGTCGACCGGCACGCGGACGTACGGCCGGGCGGCCGGCGCGGACAGCGAGGCCACCAGCTTCGGCCGCTCGCCGGCCGGGGTCAGCTGCACCTTCACCGTGCCGTCGGCGCCGGTCTTCAGCGTGACGTCCTTCGCGGCCGCCTGCGGGCTCGCGTTGCCCGCGCCGGCCGGCTCACCCAGGGTGCCGTCCGTCGCCGTCAGCTTCACCGCGACGTCCGGGACGCCCTGGCCGCGCGCGTTCTTCACGGTGGCGGTCCACTCGGCCGCTTCGCCGAGGTGCTGGTCGCCCTTCGGCGCGGTCACCGAGGCGGTCCACGGCCCGCGGTTGGTCTCGGCGTCCGCCTTCAGCCGCTCGACGGCGTCGGCCGAACCCTTGCCCATCGCCTTCAGGTACCCGGGCGCGTCGTAGGCGATCTTGTCCGACGGCAGGCCGGGGTTCAGGTCGGCCGGGGTGCGCGGCGCCGCGGTCCACGAGTGCAGCAGGTGCGCGAGCGCGGTCGCCTCGTCGGCGTCCTTGGTGCCGCCGTAGCGCAGCAGCAGGTACGAGATGTTCGCGGCCTGGTCCGCGGGCAGCTTCGTGCCCCACTTCGTGAGCAGCTCGTCGCCGGGCCGGTACTGCTCGTCGGTGTCGGGCGCGCGGAGCCGGAAGCTCACGCAGAACACCTGCTGCCCGCCGACGACGTACGACCCCAGCCAGACCGGCCGCGGTGCCGGCTCCGCGCCGACCCGGTGGCCGACGCCCTCCTGGCTCGCGGCCGACGCGGCGGGCGCGCCGGCGGTCACGGAGAGCATGCCGAGCAGTGCCGCGCCGGCGAGGGCGGTGAGCGCGCGGCGTACCGCGCGCGGGTGTGTCGACCACCTCATGGTGTGCAGGCTCCTTAGCCGGACGTGCGGCGACATCACCGCAGGTCACACGATTGATCAACTCCCCGGCGCGCGTTCGGTGAACGACCGGGCACGCCCAGTGAGCGTCGCTCGCAACGGGCCCGGCTGTCTACCGCCCTTCGAGTGGCCGTCGCCGAACGGTCGTGATCTCCATCGCTTACCGTGTCTGCCGTGGCCACGGGCTCGCGGTCGAGTAAAGTCGTCTTTACTCGACGGGAACCGCACGTCCCCGGCGGTCGTTGAACCCGATGCAGCGTCGATCCACAAAGCAGCAGATCCAGGAGGATCAGGTGCGTTCCAGTAGCAACCCGGCGTTCCGCAACCTGCCCCACGGCGGAACCCAGACTTACGGGCAGTACGGGCCCCCGGTGGGCTTCAACCAACCCCAGGGCGGCGTGCCCGGGTACGGCCCCGGCCAGGCCGCCTCCGGCGAAGGCGACCGCCCCATGACGGTGGACGACGTCGTCGTCAAGACCGGCATGAGCCTCGGCCTCGCGCTGCTCGTCGGGATCGTCACCGCGATCTGGGCCCAGACCTCGCTGGCCGAGACGGGCCGGCTCTCCGGCGCCCTCGTCGGCGCGATGATCGGCGGCCTGATCGTCGGGCTCGTCATCTCCCTGGTGATCATCTTCCGCCAGAAGCCGAGCGGTCCGCTGACGCTGATCTACTCCGCCGCCGAAGGCCTTTTCCTCGGTGCGCTGAGCGGCGTCTTCGAGGTGGTCTACCCGGGCATCGCGCTGCAGGCGATCATCGGTACCGCGGGTGTCTTCATCGGCATGCTGGTGGTCTACAAGACCGGCGCGGTCAAGGTGACGCCGAAGCTGACCAAGTGGATCGTCGGCGCGGTCGTCGGTGTCGCGATCCTGATGCTGTTCAACCTGATCAGCTCGCTGGTCTTCGGCTTCAACCCGCTGCGCGACGGCGGCCCGATCGCCATCATCTTCAGCCTCGTCTGCATCGGCATCGCGGCGTTCAGCTTCCTGCTCGACTTCGACCAGGCCGACCGGATGATCCGCGAGGGCATGCCGTCGAAGTGGGCCTGGTACACCGCGTTCGGCCTGATGACGACGCTGGTCTGGCTGTACCTGGAGATCCTGCGGCTGCTGTCCTACCTCCGCGAGTAACCTGGCTCACAGTTCCCCAGTGAAGGCGCTCCGTAATCAACGGGGCGCCTTTTCTGTGGGTAATTCATGCATTCGGGGACCCCGCTGCGGATCACGCTCACCCTGCGTGTTTGATGTCCCGGTCGGTTCTTCATTTCACATGTGTGAGGTTCACAGTGAGCGTTCCCCCTCCGGCCCCCGGGGGCCAGCAGCCGGTGGGTCAGCCCGATCCCTACGGGCCGCCTCCCGGCGGCCACCCGCAGCAGCAGTACGGCCAGCCCGGCACGCCGCCGCAGGGCCAGTACGGCCCGCCGCCCGGCCAGTTCCCGCCGGGCCAGTTCCCCCCGGGGCAGCAGGGCTTCCCGCCCGCGCCGCCGGTGCCGAAGAAGTCGAAGGCCGGCACGTTCATCAAGTTCGGCGTCATCGGCGTCGTCGTGATCGTCGCCGTCGTCGTGGGGATCGTGTCGTTCGCGAACTCGCCGGCCAGCTCCAAGGCCGGCGACTGCCTCACCATCACCGAGTTCACCCGCGGCGGGGACGACCCGGCGAAGGCGGACTGCAACGACCCGAAGGCCAACGTCAAGATCGCGGCCAAGCTCGACAGCTCGTCCCAGGACTGCCCGGGCGGCTCCGACGCCGGCTACGACACCTACTCGGTGAGCGGCCGCAGCTCGTACAAGCTGTGCCTGATGATCAACGCGAAGCAGGGCGACTGCCTCGCGAACTTCACGTCGCAGACCAAGGGTTACGTGAAGGTCCCCTGCACCGACCCCACCAAGGACGGCGAACTGGTCAAGGTCGTCTCGGGCCAGGCGGACAAGAACCTCTGCCAGGACACGGAAGCCACGCGCGTGGCCGTGTACCCGGAGCCCGCGACGACGATGTGCGTCAAGACGAACGAGTAGTCCCCGGCTCACCGCGGCTCGTCCCACAGTGTGCGACGAGCTGCGGTGAATCGATCACCGGATCTAACTTCAGCGGGTGGCGACGACCGAATCCCCAGCCGGTGACAAGAAGTTCCTCGATTTCCCGACCTCCTGCGCGGCGCCCGTGCCGCGGCCGGAGGAGCCCGTCCGCGTGGTTCCGCTGGCCGTCGCCGGCGTCCTCGCGGCCGGCCTGACCGCCTACGTCTGGGCGGGCTACGGCGCCAAGTTCGGCGTCCTGCTGCTGCTCGGCCTGGGCCTCGGGCTCGCGCTCTTCCATTCGCGCTTCGGTTTCACGTCGGCGTGGCGCCAGCTCATCGCCGTCGGCAACGGCCAGGGCCTGCGGGCCCACACCCTCCTGCTCGGCACCGCCGCGACGCTCATCGCGCTGATCGCGGGCACCGGCAGCGGCCTGTTCGGCAGCAAGCCGGCCCCGACGGCGGGCGCGCTCGGCCTGGCCCTCTTCGTCGGCGCGACGCTCTTCGCGATCGGCATGCAGCTCGGCGGCGCGTGCGCGTCCGGCACGCTGTTCGCGGTCGGGTCCGGCCAGTCCACGATCGTGCTGACCCTGGGCGGTTTCATCGCCGGGTCGGTGCTCTACACCTGGGCGTACCCGGTGCTGTCGGGCTGGCCCGAGGTCAAGGGCGTGCTGCTGGCCGACCACGTCGGCTGGTTCGGCTCCTGGGCGATCACGATCGCCGTGCTCGCCGCGATCGTCCTGGTCACGCGCGCGGTGCAGCGCCGCCGCACGCCGCCGCCGACCGACGTCGTGCCGACCGCGCGCGGCTTCGCCCGGGTCTTCCGCGGCTCGTGGCCGATGCTCGTCGGCGCCGTCGTGCTGGGCGTGCTGGCGGGGGCGGTTTTCCTGGTCTCCGGCGGCATCTGGGGCGTCACGAGCGCGTTTTCGTTGTGGGGCGCGAAGATCCTGCAGGTGTTCGGGCTGCACCCGGAGACGTGGGAGTTCTGGCAGCAGAAGTCCAACGCGACGTCGCTGGCCAACCCGATCTGGAAGGACAAGACCAGCCTGACCGACATCGGGATCATGATCGGCGCCGCGGTGGCCGCCGCGGCCGCGGGCGCGTGGAAGATCCACAGCTCGATCCCGTGGCGCACGGCCGTCGCCGCGATCCTCGGCGGCGTCCTGATGGGCGTCGGCGCGCGCATGGCGGGCGGCTGCAACATCGGCGCGTACCTGGGCGGCATCTCCACCGGCAGCGTGCACGGCTGGCTGTGGGGCGTGTTCGCGCTCGGCGGCACGTGGCTCGGCCTGAAGCTGCGCCCGCTGTTCGGGCTGGCGAACCCGGTGCCGACCGACAGCGTCTGCTGACAAACGAAGAAGGCCCCCGCTCGCGAGCGGGGGCCTTCTTCGTTTCCGGGATCAGGAAAGGCGCTCGATGATCAGCGCCATGCCCTGGCCGCCGCCGACGCACATCGTCTCGAGGCCGAACTGCTTGTCGTGGTGCTGCAGGGAGTTGATCAGCGTCGAGGTGATGCGGGCGCCGGTCATGCCGAACGGGTGGCCGACCGCGATCGCGCCGCCGTTGACGTTGAGCCGGTCGAGGTCGATGCCGAGGTCCTTGTAGGACGGGATGACCTGCGCCGCGAAGGCCTCGTTGATCTCGACCAGGTCGATGTCGCCGATGGACAGCCCCGCGCGCGAGAGCGCCTGCTTGGACGCCTCGACCGGGCCGTAGCCCATGATCTCCGGCGACAGGCCGGTCACGCCGGTGGACACGATCCGCGCCAGCGGCGTCAGGCCCAGCTCGCGCGCCTTGGTGTCGGACATGATGACCAGCGCGGCGGCGCCGTCGTTGAGCGCGCAGCAGTTGCCCGCGGTGACCCGGCCGTCCGGGCGGAAGACCGGCTTCAGGCCGGAGACGCCTTCGAGCGTGACGCCGGCGCGCGGGCCGTCGTCCTTCGAGACGACCGTGCCGTCGGCCAGCGTCACCGGGGTGATGTCCTTGGCCCAGAAGCCGTCCGCGATGGCCTTCTCGGCGAGGTTCTGCGAGCGGACGCCGAACTCGTCCATCTCCTCGCGGGACACGCCCTTGAGGCGCGCGAGGTTCTCCGCGGTCTGGCCCATCGCGATGTAGACGTCCGGGAGGTTGCCCTCGGTGCGCGGGTCGGTCCAGGTGTCGGTGCCGGACTCCGCGGTCGCCTGGGTGCGCCCCTCGGCGTCGGCGAAGAGCGGGTTGTGGGTGTCGGGCCAGGAGTCCGAGCTGCCCTTCGAGAACCGGGACACGGTCTCGACGCCGGCCGAGATGAAGACGTCGCCCTCGCCGGCCTTGATCGCGTGGAAGGCCATCCGGGTGGTCTGCAAGCTGGAGGAGCAGTACCGGGTGATGGTGCAGCCGGGCAGGTGGTCGTAGCCCAGCTCGACGGCGACCGCGCGGCCCATGTTGAACCCGGACTCGCCGCCGGGCAGGCCGCAGCCGAGCATCAGGTCGTCGATGTCGGTGGGGTCCAGCTGCGGCACCTTGGCCAGCGCGGCCTGGACCATCTGCACGGTCAGGTCGTCGGGCCGCAGGCTGACCAGCGAGCCCTTGTTGGCGCGCCCGATGGGCGAACGCGCGGCGGAGACGATGACGGCTTCGGGCATGACGGACACATCCTCGTATCGACGGTCACTAAGCGGTTGCTCACATAGTGCCGCGTGGAGCGCGGCGCGCAAAGTCGAAGCCGGTGTGAGCTTGGCGGGGCTACCGGATCCGGAACCGTTCCCGGTACTCGCCCGGCGTGGTGGTCAGCCGGCGGCGGAACGACCGGGTCAGCGTCGACACCGTGCCGAAACCGCAGGTCGTGGCGACGCGGGCGAGCGTGTCGTCGGTGGTTTCCAGCCGTTGCCGCGCGGCTTCGACGCGCGCGTGCTCGACGTACGCCGCGGGTGTCATGCCCAGCTCCGCCTTGAACACGCGCGTGAGCTGCCGGTCGGTGAGGTGGGCGTGCGCGGCCAGGTCGGTGACGGTCAGCGGCTCGGTGAGGTGGGTGGCGATGTGGTGGCGCAGCTGCTCGACCCGCCGGGTCGCGGACGCTGGTTCGAGGGACACGCTGAACTGGCTCTGCCCGCCGGGCCGGCGCAGGAACATGACGAGCTGGCGGGCGACGCGGGCCGCCGGTTCCGGGCCGAAGTCGTCCTCCACCAGCGCCAGCGCGAGGTCGAGGCAGGCGGTCAGACCGGCCCCGGTCCAGACTTCGCCGTCGCGGATGAAGATCGGGTCGGCGTCCACGGTGACCCCGGGGTGTTCCTCGGCGAGCTGCCGGGCGGTGGACCAGTGCGTGGTGGCGCGCTTGCCCTCGAGCAGCCCGGCGGCGGCGAGCACGTGCGCCCCGACGCAGACGGACGCCACGCGCCGGGCTCGCGCGGCCAGCTCGCGGACGGCGTCGACCACGGCGGGATCGCACTCGGCGACGATCTCCCGGTTCGGCCCGACGGTCACGGCCCCCGGCACGACCAGCGTGTCGATCACCCGCCCGGCGAGTGCGCCGAAGGTGGTGTCCGGCAGCACGCGCACGCCGGCCGACGTCGTCACCGGGTCCGCCGCCCCGGCCGCGAGCACGACGCGGTAGCCGGACGGACGGTCCAAATCCCGTTGCAGCAGCGAGAAAACCTCGGCCGGGCCGGTCACGTCGAGCAGGTCGGCCCCGTCGAACAGGACCACGACGATCAGCCGTTCCACCGTGCGGCACCCCCATGTCGGTTTCTGCGTCTCGCATGTCATTGCCGACACGCACGGCCGACTTTAGCGTCGGTGGGGCCAACGAAAGGACGAGAAATGCCGAGGACGACGCTGCGGGAGCTGAGCGGGCTCGACCGGACCCCCGCCGCACTGGCCGGATCGACGCTGATCCTGGTCGACTACCAGAACACGTACACGAGGGGAGTGATGGAGCTGGACGGCTGGCGGCCCGCGCTGACCGCCGCCAAGGACCTGCTCGCCCGAGCCAGAGCGGCCGGCGCGAAGGTCATCCACGTCGCCCACGACGGCGGCGCGGGCACTGCGTACGACATGCGGACGGACATCGGCGCCATCCACCCGGACGTCGCCCCGGCCGAGGGCGAGCCGGTGGTCGTGAAGGCCGCGCCGAACGCCTTCGTGGGCACGAACCTGGACGAGCTGGTGGCCGCGGCGGGCAACGAGACCGTGGTGGTGGCCGGGTTCATGACCAACATGTGCGTCACGTTCACCGCGGAGGGCGCCTTCCTGCGCGGCCACACCCCGACGGTGGTGGCGGAGGCGTGCGCAACCCGCCCGCTGGCGACGGCGGTGGCGGAGGTGACGGCGGAGCAGTTGCACCACAGCGCGCTGGCGACGATCGCGGACATGTACGGGGTGGTCGTGGCGACCGCGGCCGAGCTGCGGTAGTTGCGCGGGGTGGCGATGGGGTGGCCGACCTGCGGTAGGCGCGTGCGGGCGAAGCGGTGGCCGGCCGCGGTCGCGGGGTGGCCGGTGCTGGTCGCGTGGGCGCGATGTTCGCCGGCACGCGCCAACCGCGGTCGCGGCG
>NZ_JAAGNB010001570.1:0-3012 GCF_010550475.1 Amycolatopsis sp. SID8362 | reverse complement strand
CACCGCCGTTCGGCTTCACCGCCGGCGACGCGCCGACGTGGCTGCCGCAGCCCGCCCACTGGGCGGCGCTGACCGCCGAAGCCCAGGCGGCGGACCCGGATTCGATGCTCGGCCTGTACCGCGCGGCCCTCGCCACGCGCCGCGAGCACCCCGCGCTGGGCGACGGGACGCTGACGTGGCTGCCCGCCCCGGACGGCGTGCTGTCCTTCGCGCGCGAGCCGGGGTTCGGGTGCGTGGTGAACCTGTCCGCCGAGCCGTACGAGCTGCCCGGCGACGCCCGGGTGCTGCTCGCGAGCGGCCCGCTCGACGACGGCCGCGTGCCTCCGGACAGCGCGGTGTGGCTCGCCAGGAGTTGAACGGGCACCGCGGGAAAGAGTTGGGTGTGAAGGCGGGCGCGGCGGGGTAACCGGTCGCGTCCACCGCACCCCGACCGAGCCGGAGGTCCTCCGATGCCCGTGCGCACCGCCGCCCCGCCCGCCACCGACGTCGTCGGCCTGGCGCTGGAAGTCCTCGCGGCACAAGGGTTGAACCGGACGGCCGCGCACACGGCCCTCGTGGCGATGGCGCGGGAGCGCGGCCTGCCGCTGACGCGCTGCGCGGAACTCGTCGTGGCCGCCGTCGACGGGCAGGTGGGCTGATGGCCGTGGCCGGCGGGTTTTCGCGGGCGGGGAACGGCGAGACGGCCTCGGTCGGCGGCGGAGTGCTGCTCGCGGTCGGGCTGGTGGTCGCGTTCTTCGGCTGGTTGTCGTGGTGGACGGCGGTGGGGATCGCGCTCGCCGCCGCCGGTGCGCTGTGGCTCACGGTCGCGGGCCGGCGCGAGTAATTCGCCGGTTCCGGGGAAAGCCTGCCGCAACCGAGTGAAGGAGGCCTTCCGTGCCGGACCGCGCGAGCTGTTCGCCGGGCTGGAAACGGCCGAAGGCGACCTGCGCCGGGACCGGTCGTCGAGGCGCGGCTCGGGGGAGGAGCACCGGGCCAAGGAACTGCTTCGACAAGCTCCTCGTGCAGCTGCGCGACGACGTGCTCGCACACGCCGAGCACGAAGAGCGGGAGGAGTTCCCGCTGCCGCGCCCACCGACCACCGGAACGGCTGCGCGTGATGGCCGCGACCGCCAAGCCGGCCGAAGCGGTGGGGCCGACCCGGCCGCACCCCGGCGTCGAAAGCGCGACGGCGAACCTGCTGCTCGGCCCGCCGGCGGCGATCATGGACCGGGCGCGAGACCTCATCCGCGGCGCGCTGAGCTGACCCCGGACTGGGTACCCCGTCGGCATGGCAGCCGCTCCGGGCCGCAAGCTGCGGCGTTACCAGGAGATGCGCGACTTCGAGCGCACCGCGGAGCCGTCCGGCGGGACTCCCACCGCGCCGGACGGCCACCGGTTCGTCGTGCAGCGCCACCGCGCGCGCCGGCTGCACTACGACTTCCGGCTCGAGCTGGGTGGTGTCCTGGTCAGCTGGGCGGTGCCGAAGGGGCCGACCCTGGACCCGAAGGCCCGCCGGCTGGCCGTGCACGTCGAAGATCACCCGGTCGAGTACGCCGACTTCGAAGGCGTGATCCCGCACGGCGAATACGGCGGCGGGGACGTCATCGTCTGGGACCGCGGCGAGTGGCGGCCGGTCGACGCCGACCCGGCGAAGGCGATCGAGGACGGCACCCTGCACTTCGACCTCGACGGTGAGAAGCTGGCCGGCCGGTTCGTGCTCGTCCGCACGAACCGCGGGGAGAAGGACCAGTGGTTCCTGCTGCACAAGCAGGACGAGCACGCCCGTACCGGCTGGGACGCCGAAGACCACCCGCGGTCGGTGAAGAGCGGCCGCACCAACGACGAGGTGGCGGCCGCGCCCGACGCGTTGTGGCACGGCGACCGGCCGGCGGGCGAGGCGGAAGAGGCAGTCGGGTTCCCGGCCGCGACCGGCGACGAGCTGGCCGCGCTCGACGCGCTCGGCGCGAAGGGCAAGTGGTCGGTCGGGGGCCGGGAGCTGGCACTGACGAACCTGGACAAGGTCCTCTTCCCAGCGGCGGGCGAGCCGGTGACGAAGCGGGACCTCATCCGCTACTACACGACAGTCGGGCCGGTGATGCTGCCGTACCTGGCCGGCCGCCCGCTCAACACGCAGCGCTTCCCGCAGGGCGTCACCGAACCCGGCTTCTGGCAGAAGGAAGTCCCGCGGCACGCGCCCGAGTGGCTGACGACCTGGCAAAACGAGCGCGCCGAGCCGGGGGAGAGCCGGCGCTACGTCGTCGCGGACAGCGTCGCGGCCCTGGCGTGGCTGGCGAACTACGGCGCCCTGGAGCTGCACGCCTGGACGTCGCGCGCGGCCGACGTCGACCACCCGACGTGGGTGCTGTTCGACATCGACCCGGGTCCGGAGACGACGTTCGCCGAGGTCCTGGAGCTGGCGCGGCTGCACCGCACGGCGCTGGCGCACTTCGGCCTCACCGGGCGGCCGAAGGTGACCGGGCAGCGCGGGATCCAGGTGTGGGTGCCGATCGCGCCGCACTGCACGTACGAACAGACCCGCGCGTGGGCCGAGACGGTGTCGAAGACGATCGGGCGGGTGCTCCCGGACCTGGTCAGCTGGGCGTGGACGAAGGACAAGCGCCGGGGACGGGCCCGCCTCGACTACACGCAGAACGTGCCGAACAAGACGCTGGTCGCGCCCTACAGCGTGCGGCCGCGGCCGGGCGCGCCGGTGTCGGTGCCGCTGGAGTGGGACGAGCTGGACGACCCGGAGCTGGCCCCGGACCAGTGGACGATCCGGGACGTCCCGGCCCGGCTGGCCGAGCGCGGCGACCCCTTCGCGGCGCTGGTCGGGCTGGAGCAGCGCCTGCCCGGGTTGTAGTGAATGACTCATTCATGTCGTCCGGTGACAGGAATGAGTCATTCACTGCATTCGGCGCCGGGACGGGTCAGGCGTGGACCGTCTCCAGCCGCCGGGGCTGCAGCCGGTCGAGGTCGGGGCGGGACAGGCGGGGGCGCCCGCCCGCGTGCTCGCTGGTCGCCGCGGCCGCCGCG
>NZ_JAAGNB010001525.1:0-3758 GCF_010550475.1 Amycolatopsis sp. SID8362 | reverse complement strand
CCTCGGGGCCCCGCACGTCGCTGCCGGGCCAGCGGGGGAACGGCTCGCCGTCGAGGTCGGCCATGACCAGCGCCGCCCGGCCGGCCAGCCGGTGCCCGCGCGCGAGCATCGCGATCTGGTCCTGCTCCAGCAGCAGCTCGGTGTCGAACCCGACGGCGTCGTCGTGCGGGCCGTGCAGGAACGCCAGGTCGACGCGGCCGTCGCGCAGCATGGGGGACTGCTCGCCGATCCCGCACACGACGACCTCGACCTCGATCGCGTCCGGGTCGGCGCGGTAGCCGGGGAGGATCCGCGCGAGAAGGCCGGCGTCGCCGTCGGGTTTCATCGCCACGAGCAGCTTCGGCACCTCCTGCCCCGCGCGCCGCGCCCGGCGCACCGCGGCGTCCACCGCGTCGAGCGCTTTGCGGCTCTCCGCGAGGAAAACCGCGCCCGCGGGCGTCAGGCTCACGCCGCGGCTCGTGCGGTTCAGCAGCGGCACGCCCATCCGGCGTTCGAGCTGCTGGATGGCGCGCGACAGCGGGGGCTGCGCCATGCCGAGGCGCCGCGCGGCGCGGCCGAAGTGCAGTTCCTCGGCGACCGCGACGAAGTAGGCGAGCTCCCGCGTCTCCATATCGCCAGGGTATCGGCCGATGCGGCATCGGTGTTGGCTCGCGCGGGCCGCTCGCTGGTGTGCTGGAGCCATGAACGACATCACTCTGGTCACCGGCGCGAACAAGGGCATCGGCCGCGAGATCGCCGCGCAGCTCGCCGCCCTCGGGCACACCGTCGTCGTCGGCGCCCGCAGCGCGGAACTGGGCGAGAAGGCGGCCGCGGAGCTGGGCGCGGATTCGGTGGTCCTCGACGTGACGGACCCGGCGTCGGTCGCCGCGGCCGCGTCCCGCATCGAAGAGCGCCACGGCCGTCTCGACGTCTTGATCAACAACGCGGCCATCAGCCGCCCGCCGGGCACCGACCTTTCCCACCAGAACCCCAGCACGGCCGACCTGGACACGCTGCGCGCGATCTTCGAGACCAACTACTTCGGCGTCATCACGGTCACCAACGCGCTGCTGCCGTTGCTGCGCCGCTCGAGCGCGCCGCGGATCGTCAACGTCTCCAGCGGCGGCGCGTCGCTGGCCCGCAACGCCGATCCCGACGCCCAGCTGCCGATTTCCGCGGGCTACACCCCGTCGAAGACGGCATTGACGTCGTTGACGCTGCAGTACGCGCGGGAGCTGCGGCCCGACGGGATCCTGGTCAACGCGGTCTGCCCGGGCTTCTGCGCGACCGACCTCAACGGCCACGCGGGCTTCCGCACGCCGGCCCAGGGCGCGGTGGCCGCGGTCCGGCTGGCGACGATCCCCGCGGACGGCCCGACGGGCACCTTCGTCGACGACGAGGGGCCCGTGCCCTGGTGACTCAGGCGACGCCTTCGCTCGGCCGCTTGTGGTAGGTGTCCACGTACTCCTGGCCCGAGATCTCGAGGATCGCGTACATCACCTCGTCGGTGACCGACCGGCGGATCGCCGGTGCGTAGTCCTGGCCCTCGTAGCGGGAGAAGTCCAGCGGCTTGCCGAACGTGATGGAGATCTTCGCGAGCCGCGGGATCTTCGCGCCGCCGGGCTGGAGGTGTTCGGTGCCGGTCAGCGCGACCGGCACCACCTTCGCGCCGGTCGCCAGCGCGAGGGCCGCGACACCGGTGTGGCCGCGGTGCAGCCGGCCGTCCAGGGACCGGGTGCCCTCCGGGTAGATCGCGAAGACGCCGCCGGCGTCGAGGACCTTGCGCGCCGCCTCCAGCGCGGCGAGCCCGGCCTGGGCGTTGCCGCGCTCGACCGGGACGTAGCCGAGGCCGCCGAGGAAGCCCGCCAGTGCCTTGCCCTTGAGGCCCTTGCCGACGAAGTACTCCGCCTTGCCGAGGAACTTGACCTGCCGCGGGGTCGTGAACGTGATCACGCCGGTGTCGAGCGCCGCCCGGTGGTTGGCCGCGAGCAGCACCGGGCCCGTGGCGGGCACGTTCTCCACCCCGTGCACCTCGGGCCGGTACAGCGCCCTGGCCAGCGGCCCCAGCACGAAGCGGACAAGCTGCGCGATCAAGTGGTCCTCCTCCTCGGTGGCGGTGACACCAGCATGGCACGATCGTTACCCGTGAGTTGGTTCGAGCGGCGTACGTGGCAGGAGCCCGGTTGGACGCCCGAGGACATCGTGACCGCGAAGGGTGACCGCACGGTTTCCGTCGTGCTACCGGCCCTCGACGAGGAGCGGACGGTGGGTGCCGTCGTGGCGTCGATCCGGCCCCTGGTCGGTTCGGTCGTCGACGAGCTCGTCGTCGTGGACTCGGGTTCGGCGGACGCCACGGTCCGGACGGCGGAGGCCGCGGGCGCCCGGGTGGTCCGCCGCGAGGACGTGCTGCCGGACCTGCCGCCGGTCCCCGGCAAGGGCGAGGTGCTGTGGCGGTCGCTGGCCGCCACCAGCGGCGACCTCGTCGTCTTCCTCGACTCCGACCTGGTCGACCCGGACCCGGCGTTCGTGCCGTCGCTGCTCGGGCCGCTGGTCACCGAGCCGGGCGTGCACCTGGTCAAGGGCTTCTACCGCCGTCCGCTGCGGCTGGAGAGCAGCGGCGGCGGGCGCGTCACGGAACTGCTGGCGCGCCCGGTGCTCTCGGCGCTGCGTCCCGCGCTCGGCGGGCTGGTCCAGCCGCTCGGCGGCGAGTACGCGGGCACGCGCGAGTTCCTCGAGTCGGTGCCGTTCGCCGCCGGGTACGGCGTCGAGATCGGGCTGCTCCTCGACGCCGAAGCGCGGTACGGCCTCGACGGGCTCGCCCAGGTCAACCTCGGCGTCCGCAAGCACCGGAACCGGTCGCTGCCCCAGCTGGGCGTGATGTCCCGGCAGATCCTCGGCACGGCGCTGGCCCGCTGCGGGGTGCCGGCCGCCGACGCGCCGTTCACGCAGTTCGTCCAGGTCGACGAAGAGTGGCTGCCGGACGTCACGACCGTGCGGGTCGCCGACCGGCCGCCGATGCGGGAAGTGCTCGCCCGTCCTCGAGGGTGAGCACCTCGTCGAAGCCGTCGAGGTGCTCGGGGCGGTGGGTGACCAGCACGACCGTGCCCTTCGCGTGCGCGAGGACGTTCTTCAGGACGGCGTCGCCGTGCGCGGGGTCGAGGCCTTCGACGGGCTCGTCGAGCACCAGCACCGGCGGGGCGGCCAGGACCGCGCGGGCCAGCACCAGCCGCTGCCGCTGACCGCCGGAGAGCGCGTCGCCGTCCGGCCCGGTTTCGCGGTCGAGGCCCAGGTCGAACCCGGCGACCGCGCAGGCTTCCCGCAGCTCGTCGTCGGTGGCGTCGGGCTTGGCGAGCAGGAGGTTCTCGCGGACGGTGGCGTGGAAGACGTGCGCGTCGGCTTCGGCGCCGGAGATGACTTGCGACAGGTCCGCGTACTCGCCGAGCGGGTGGCCGTCGAGGAGCACCCGGCCTTCGGCCGGGGACTGGCTGCCGAGCAGGAGGCGGAGCAGCGTCGTCTTCCCGGCGCCGCTGGGGCCGAGGATCCCGACGCGCTTGCCGGGCGGCAGGTCCAGGTCGACGTGCCGCAGCGCGGGGGCGCGGCCCGGGTGGCGGACGCCGGCGTTTTCGAGCTTGAAGTGCCCGTTTCCGGGCGTCCGGGTGCCTTTCGGCGCGGGTGGCGTGGCGAGGACGGCCCGCACCCGGGCGGCCGACGCGCGGATCTCCGGCACCCGCCGGGCGGCGCCGATCAGCGGCAGGACCACCTCGAAGCCGGCCATGGCG
>NZ_JAAGNB010001477.1:0-5709 GCF_010550475.1 Amycolatopsis sp. SID8362 | reverse complement strand
CGGACGGCCCGGTCCCGGTGTTCGTGTGGATCCACGGCGGCGGCTGGACGATCGGCTCGATCGACGAGAACGAGGTGGCCTCCCGCGCGGTGTGCGCGGCGGCGTCGGTCGCGGTGGCGGCGGTCGAGTACCGCCTCGCCCCCGAGGACCCGTACCCGGCCGCGCCGTCGGACTGCTACGCGGTGCTGGAGTGGCTGGCCGCGGGTGGCGCCGGCCCGGCGGTTTCGCCGGCACGCATCGCGGTCGGCGGGGAGAGCGCCGGCGGCAACCTGTCCACAGTGGTCTCGCTGATGGCGCGCGACCGCGGCGGCCCGACGATCGCGGCCCAGGTGCTGATCTGCCCGGTGTCCGGCCACCCCGACGACGGCCACCAGTCCTATGTGGACTACGCGACCGGCTACGGCATGACGGCCGACGCGATGCGGTTCTTCTTCGCCCAGTACGCGCCGGTCCCGTCGGACGACCCGTACGTGCTGCCGTCGCGGTCCCGGGACCTGTCGGGCCTGCCGCCGGCGCTGGTGCTGACGGCGGAGTACGACGTCCTGCGCGACGAGGGCGAGGCGTTCGCCCGGCAGCTGGCCGAGGCGGATGTGGCGGTGGACGTGCACCGGTACGAGGGCCAGATCCACGGGTTCTACGGGCTGTACACCGATCTGCCGGCCTCGGCGCGGTCGCACGCCGAGGTGGCGGCGTACCTGAAGGGGATCTTCGCCTGAGGTTCAGGGGCGGGTGAGGCGGTCCAGGAGGGACTCCAGGTGCCGGTGCTGGAGGTCGATCGTGGAGAACTCACCCGCCACCAGGCTCATCACGTTGGCGCCGGCGTTGAGCAGGACGATCTCGTCGACGATCTGCTCGTCGGGGGTCTCGGTGACGATGTCGCCGTCCTCGCGGCCTTCGGTGAGGAAGCGGTGCAGGAGCCCGCGCCACTCGCGGACGTGCTCGAGGTACTTGTCGTGCATGGTCCGGTTGCCCAGCGACATCTGCCAGAAGATCATCAGCACCCGCCCGGCGGTGATGCGCTCGTCGTCGATCGGCATGGACGACACGCAGAGTTCGCGCAGCGCGGTGATCCCGCGGAGCCCGTCGAGCTCGACGTACTGCCGCATCATGTCGAGCGCCCGCTCGTAGGTGGCCGCGATGATGTCTTCCTTGCTGGGGAAGTACAGCTTCAGCGCCCCGTTGGCGAACCCGGCGGCGGCGGCGATCTCCCGCATGGTGGCGGCTTCGATCCCGCCGCGCACGATGAGGTCCCAGGTGACGTCGACGATGTCGCTGCGCCGCTGGTCGTGGTCGATGATCTTGGGCACCCGGCACCTCCCGCACTGGTTTCTCTACCAGTGTAGGAGAAAGTACCGACGGGTACAGCACGGGGTGGCCGCGGCTGGTGCTCCGGTCCGGAGATGTAGTGAATGACTCATTCATGTCGTCCGGCGACATGAATGAGTCATTCACTACATCCGTGCCCGGGGTCAGCGCTCGAACACCCGCCGCCCCGCGAACCACGTCTCCACGACCTGCGTCTCCGCCACCCGGGAAGTCCGGAACGGATCCCGGTCCAGCACCACGAAGTCCGCCGACCGGCCAGGCGTCAGCGCCCCCGTCACGTCGTCCAGCCCGCACGCCCGCGCCCCGCCCAGGGTGAACGCCTCGATCGCCTCCGCGAGGGTGATCGCCTGCTCCGGCCACAGCGCACCCGGCCGGCGGCCGAACGGGTCCTCCCGGGTGACCAGCCCCGCGATACCCTCCCACGCGTTCGGCGACTCGCTCACCGGCCAGTCCGACCCGCCCGCGATCAGGGCGCCGCTGTCCAGCAGCGTCCGGTTCGGCTGCATGCGCGAAGCTCGCGACGCCGGCAGCACCTCGGCGATCGCCGACGGGATCACGCCCGGCACCCACAGGAACGGCGAGATGTCCGCGGCCACGCCCAGCTCGGCGAACCGCGGCAGGTCGTCCGGGTGCACGAACTGCCCGTGCGCCACCTGGAACCTGGTGTCCGCGAACCCCGCGGCACGCACCTTCCCGACCGCGTCGAGGAACTGCCGCACCGAGGCATCCCCCGTGCAATGGACCTTCGCCGACAAGCCGGCCGTGGCGGCTTTCAGGAGCCATTCGGTCAGTTCGGCCGGGGGCATCGTCGTCGAGCCGTGGAAACACCCGCCGTGGGTGTCGTCGGGCAGGTAGGGCTCGAGGAACGCCGCCGTGCGGGTCGGGGGGACGCCGTCGAGGAAGATCTTCACGAAGTCCGGGCGGTGGTGCGGGCTCCGGTAGGCCTCCGCAAGCTCCAGCAACGGCGCGCCGATCGGGTCGAAGCCGAAGATCGGGTCGTTGACCAGCAGCGACGTCACCAACCACGCGTCCAGTTCGCCGGCGAGGTCGAGCGACTGGAGGGCGCTCAGGATGTCGGTCGAGACGCCGGCGTCCTGGAACGCCGTGACGCCGAAGCCGTGCAGGATCTCGATCGCGCGCCGCGACGCCCGGCGGTGCTGCTCGGCCGTCAAGGCGCCGGTCACCCGCTCGACCAGGACGCCGGCCGCCTCCAGCAGGAGACCGCTGGGTGCGTCGCCGTCCCGGACGACGACGCCGCCCGGCGGGTCGGGGGTTGCCGCCGTGATGCCGGCCAGTTCCAGAGCGCGGGTGCTGACCCAGCGGTTGTGCCTGCTGTCGTCCGAAAGGGACACCGGGCGCCCGCCCGCGGCGTCGTCCAGCGCCCGCCGGGCGGCCGATGTGGACAGTGTCGAGACCAAAGTGGACGCCCAGGCGCCGCCGGTCAGCCACTCGTCCGGGCCGAGCGTCGCCGCGCGCGCCTGGACCAGGCCGAGGATGTCGTTCAGGCCCGCGTCGGCGCCGAAGGTCAGTTCGAACAGGTCGGCGCGGCCGGCCATCGCGTGGTGGTTGTGCACGTCGACCAGTCCCGGCAGGACGAACGCGCCGCCGAGGTCGAGCACCTGGGTGTTCGGGCCGCGTTCGGCGTCTTCGAGCGCGACGATCTTCCCGCCGGACACCGCAAGCGCGGATGCCCACGGCCGCGCAGCGTCCACTGTGTACACCACGGCGTTGGTCAGTACCAGGTCGGCGGCCACGGCTCAGCCCTCTGCCGGGTCCAGGCCGTCCGGGTGGACGGTGGTGCTCAGCAGCCGCCCGTACGCGCCGAACGTGAAGTGCGTCGGGCGCTCGCCAGTGCCGTCCAGTCCGAAGAGGACGCCGTGGGAGCGCAGCCGCCGGGCGTCGCGGTGGTCGGCGACGGTGACCGACGCGCACGGGATGACCTTCTCGCGCCAGGCGAACACGTGGATCCCGGGGCGGATCCGGTACACGGTGTTCTCGTCGGTGTCGGCGAGCCCGCGCTCGGGGCCGGACAGGCACTGCCAGGTGTACCAGTGCGGGCTGAGGTAGACGTGTTCGTAGGCGTGCTCGCGGCTGTAGACCCACACCACCCGGCGCCCGATCAGCGCGGTGCTTGGGGCCATCGCCTCGCCGCGCGCTTCGAAGCCGTCGAGCGTCGCGGGCCGGAACTCCTGGGTGACGCGCGGGGTGCCGCTGTCGCCGATCGTGGTGGTGATGACCAGGGCGCGGCCCTCACGCAGGTCCAGCAGGAGGGACACGGCCTCGCGCGGCGCGGGGTGGAACTGGACGTAGTACAGGTCCGGGTCGACGAGGAACGTCTCGCACCGGACGGTCGCGCCGTCCCACGCGACGCGCGTGCCGGTGAAGCGGGCGGTGCGGTCCGGGCCGTCGCCGTCGTCGTGCAGGACGAACGTGCGGCCGTGCAGGTCGCCGACCACGGGGGCCTTGTTCGCGTCGAAGCCCGGGGCGAGGCCGTCGAGGGGCAGCCAGGTCGAGGTGTCCGAGAGTGTCGTCACGGTGGGAGTCCTCAGTGGTCGCAGTGGTCGCCGGACGGGAGGTCGAGCGCGGGGTTGCGGTCGAGGAACCCGTACGGCCGGAACAGGAACCCGGAGCGGTCGACCGGCATCACCGGCCAGTCCTCGGGGCGGGGGACGTGGGTGGGGCCGAACACGTGCCACAGCACGAGGTCGGTGTCGACGAGGACGCGGTCGGCGGCGGTCCAGGCGGGCAGGCCCGCGCCGCCGGGGTGGGCATTGGGCCGGTCGCCGGCCGGGAACTGCTCGTCCTCTCGGTACGGCGTCGCCCAGAGGTGCTTGGTCGCGAACGTCGCGCGAGCGTGCACCGTCGCCTCCGGCTGGGCCAGCAGCGTCGCCGACGGGCTCGGCACCAGCTGGTAGGCGGTCGGCTTGCCGAGCCGGTTCGTCCGCGAAGCGCTGCGGACCTCCCAGACGCGGGCGCGGGCGGGGTCGGCCAGGCGCATCGCCTCCCGCTCGGTCCGCAACGGCGTGCTCCGCCAGGTGAACGCGTTGCCGTACGGGTTGCCCGGCCCGGTCGGCACGCCTTCGACGTCGACCTCGTGCAGGCTGGTGCGGTCGCCGTCGACCTCGACGTCGAGGCGCGCGCAGAACAGGTGCTGGTGCACCGGCGCGAACAGGCCGGGCGCGAGCTCGGTCGCGTGGGGCTGGTCTTCGCCGGGCGTGCCGGCGCCGCAGAAGACGATTCCGGTCGCCTTCGCCTCCAACGAGATCGAGCCGTCGAGGTGGAAGTACCAGTAGTGGCCGTAGTCGTAGTTGCCGATGGTGGAGATCGAGGACACCACCAGCCGCCGCGAGCGGCGCACCTCGGGCCGTCCGGCGAGGTCGGTGTGCTTCCAGAGGATGCCGTCGTCCTCTTCGTGCAGGCAGATCGCCCGCGGGATCTCGACCGGCTCGCCGCGGTCGTCGGCGACCCACGCCGGGAAGTAGTGGATGACGCCGACGCAGTCGCAGCCGAGCCGCAGGTCGTTGCCGTTCTTGCCGAACTGGTACTCCCCGGCGTCGAAGTAGCTGATCCAGAACCGGCCGGGCGCGACGTCCCCGTACGGGACGACCATCTCGGGGACGGAGGCCCGGTAGAGGACCGGCCGGTCCTGGAAGCTGATCTGGTGCAGCGTCAGGCCTTCGCGGGCGTTGAAGCCGACGCGCAGGCGCCACCCCTCCCACGTCACCTCGCTGCCGTCGACGGTGAAGCTCGGGCCGTCGGGCTGGGTGATCTCGATCGGCTTCAACGTCGTGCGGGCCGGGACGCCGGGGTAGCGCCCGTGCTCGGCGGGCACCGGGACGTCGCCTTCGTCTTCGACGCGGAGCACGCGCCGTTCCGTCAGGTTCAGGTGCGCGACCAGGCCTTCGACCGGGTGCGCCCAGGGGCTGTCGTCGGCGTCTTCCCGCAGGAACGTCAGCGAGCGCATGACGCGGCCGGTCTCGTCCTCGCGGCCGAAGTACCCGGGCGCCAGGGGCGCGCAGAAGGCGTGGCCGATCCGCTCGGCGAGGCCGCGCCGAGCCATCGCCGCCTGCCAGTCCGGCGACGCCTTCGTCAGCTGTTCGGCCAGCGCGTACTCCTCGAACAGGTACGACGGCTGCCCGTCGGCCTCGGCCCAGCCGTCCCAGGAGAGCAGTTCCTGCTTGGTCACCGACACCACGGCCTCCCCGGCCCGGCCGGTGGCGGTGTCCAGGAGCGTGTAGCGGAGGCGGCGGTCGCCGGCCCCGGCGCGCACGTCCTCCTTGGCGGGTTCGACGGGGAGGACCTGCGGGACGCGGATCGTCCCGCCGGCCAGCCCGGCGTCGGCGAGGATCGCGCGGCCCGCGCTGAGTTCGGCGGCGGTCAGCG
>NZ_JAAGNB010001431.1:0-4911 GCF_010550475.1 Amycolatopsis sp. SID8362 | reverse complement strand
GTGCCGGCGCAGCCAGGCGGCGGCGCCGTGCGGTTCGGCGAGGTCGTCGACGCTGCCGCCCGCGCTCAAGCGCCGGGTGTTGACCAGCGCCAGCGCGGGCGAGCGCTCCTCGCCGGGTGCCGCAGTGACCACGTCCGCCTCCCGAGTCCGGTGCCCAGTTTCCCCGGCACGTTGACAGCCTACCCGTCTCATGGATAAATAGAAAAGTAACCATGAGACGCAAGGAGGACCCGATGGTCGCCGTGCACCACCGCCACGCCACCGTCGCCGGGCACCGGCTCTTCTACCGGGAGGCCGGGCCCGCGGACGCACCCACGATCGTGCTGCTCCACGGCTTCCCGACGAGCTCGCACATGTTCCGGCACCTGATCCCGGCGCTGGCCGACCGCTACCACGTCGTCGCCCCCGATTACCTGGGCGCGGGCGCGTCCGACGCCCCTTCGGTGGCGGAGTTCGCCTACACCTTCGACGCGCTCGCCGACCTCACGCTCGGCCTGCTCGACCAGATCGGCCTGACCCGCTTCGCGCTCTACATCCAGGACTTCGGCTCGCCGGTCGGCCTGCGCATCGCGGCCGCCAACCCGGACCGGGTGACGGCGATCGTCACGCAGAACGGCAACGCCTACGTCGAAGGCCTGGGCGCCGGGCTGCCGCAGAAGCTCGCCGCCGGCACGCTGACCGAGGACGACCTGCGGGGCATGGTCACCCTTGAGGCCACCAAGGCGCAGTACCTCGACGGCGTGCCCGACCCGTCGCTGGTCAGCCCGGACGTCTGGATCCACGACCAGGCCCTGCTCGACCGGCCCGGCGCCGCGGCGATCCAGCAGGCGCTGCTCGCCGGCTACCACCACAACATCGGCCTGTACCCGAAGTTCCACGAGTACTTCCGGACCAGCCAGGTGCCGCTGCTCGCCGTCTGGGGCGCCAACGACGAGATCTTCATCGCCGACGGCGCCCGCGCCTACGCCCGCGACCTGCCCGAAGCCGAGATCCACCTGCTCGACTCGGGGCACTTCGCCCTGGAGACGCACCTCGACGCCATCGCCGGCTACATCCGTGGCTTCCTCGGGCGGGTGGTGGATTAGGTACCGAGCGCCGGTCCAGCGCCCCAATGTGGCCTTCGGTGCGTCTGACGCACCCAAGGCGGCCTTCGGTGCGTCAGACGCAACCAAGGCCGCCTTGGGGCGCATGCCAGCCGCCGTCGGCGAGCCCGGGGCTAGTCGACCAGCGCCCCCGCGCTGACGTTGACCGTGGCCGCGGTCATCGTGCGGGCCCGGTCGGACGCGACGAACGCCGCCACCGCGCCGACGTCGGCGAGGGTGGCCGCGCGGCCGAGCATCGTCTTGCCCACGATGCTCTTTTCGATCGCGTCGCGGCCCGGGAACCCGGCCGGGAGCACCTCCGGGATGCCGCCCGTCCGCAGCGTCACCGTCCGGATCCCGTGCGGCCCCAGCTCGGCGGCGAGCTGGCGGCGCATCGCCTCGAGCGCGTGGAAGGCCACCTGCAGCCCGCCGACGGGGTACTCGCGCACGGGATCGCCGTCGCCCCCGAACAGCAGGATGGCGCCAGCCCCCTGCTTGGTCATGTGCCGCGCGGCCGCGCGAGCGGTCAGGAACTGGGTGCGCACGGCGGTCAGCACCGGCCGTTCGTAGTCCGCGAGCGCCATGTCGGCCAGCGGCGTGCCCTGGACGTCGCCGTGCGAGATCAGGTTGAAGGAGACGTCGAGGCTCCCGCGCGCGGCGACGGCGTCGGCGTGCTCGTCGACGGCGCGTTCGTCGAGGGCGTCGACCTCCGCCGTCTCGGCCGCGCCCCCGTTCGCCCGGATGCGCCCGGCGACCTCCTCCAGCCGCGCCAGGGTCCGCCCGGCGAGGAAGACGGTGGCGCCTTCCTGGGCGAAAGCGGCGGCGACGGCCGAGCCGATCCGGCCGGCGGCGCCGTAGACGATGGCGTTCTTGCCTGCGAGCAGGGTCATGAGTCCTCCCTTGTCCGGGTGTGGTCACCCGTGCGTCGAACGGGCGGACCCGGAATCGACAGGGAGGCTCAGGCGGGCCGCGGCAGGATCGCGTGCCCGTGCACTTCCTTGGCCGCCAGGTACCCCACCGTCTCGCGGCTCGGGTCCGGCTGCACCAGCTGGCACATCTCCGCCTTGATTCCCGCCACCTCGAGCGCCGAGATCTTGGCGGGGTTGTTGGTCAGCAGCCGCACCGACGTGAGCCCGAGCTGCGCGAGCAGCGCCGCGGCGTCGCCGTAGGACCGGCTGTCGGCCTTGTACCCCAGCGCCGCGTAGCTCGCGAAGGTGTCGAGACCCTGCTTCTGCGACAGCTCGTACCCCTCCGCTTTCGCGAACAGGCCGGCGCCGCGGCCCTCCTGGTCGAGGTACACCAGCACGCCCGAGCCGTGCTTGCGGATGACGCGCAGGGATTCCTGCAGCTGCCAGCGGCAGTCGCAGTTCGTGGACTCGAAGATTTCGCCGTAGAGGCACCGGGAATGGATGCGGACGGGGCAGCCGTCCACGGGCTCGCCGTACACCGCCGCGCTCGGCGGGTTCATCCACCCGGGCCCGCCGTCGAGGACGATCGCGCGGAACGCCCCCTCCGCACCCTCCAGCTGGTGCACCACTGCTCCGGTCACGGGGTCTCCAGGGTCTGGTCGGTCTCGAGGGTGCGCTCGACCTCCTCGAGACCCGGCATCGAGTCGGCGATCTCGTCGAGAGTCGGGTTCGTCGCCATCGCCGCGATCGCCCAGTGCAGGGCTTCCTCGCGGCTCCGGCCGGCACCCTCTTGAATGAGTTTTTGGATGAGCGCCGCGGAAAAAGCTTCGCGGACGCCTGGTGCGTCGTCGAGCGGGACCGGCGGGCCCTCGATGTCGCGGGAGATCACGCTCGAGCGGATACTACAACCAAAATTCTCGACGACACAGACCGCGCCCACCCCGAGGGCGAGCAGTTGCCGGGCGAGTTCGTCGAGTGATTGTGGACTGTCCGGATCGGACAGCAGCCGGCGCAGCTCGCCTTCGCGGCCGACGAGGTAGTCGACCCCGCGCAGCAGGCGGTAGAGCTGCTGCGGAGCGCTGCGCGGCGGCGAAGCCTGCAGCAGCACCAGGGGTTTCCGCGCCTGCGTGGCCGCAGCCGACAGCGCCCACTTGATCGTGTCCATCGGCGGTTCGAGGGTGACCAGCACGGCGTCCGCTTCGGCCATCGCGTCGCGCACGCGCGGCGCGCGAAGGTCCTCTCTGGACAGCGAGACCTCGTCCTTGTTCATCCAGCCGAGGTACCGGGTCTCGCCGGTCTGGCTGACGAGCACCAGCGCGCGCGGGTTGGCGACGCCGGGGGTTTCCTTGACCAGCGCGGTCGACAGGCCTTCCTTGCGCATGAACTGCAGCAGGTCCCGTGCCTGGGAGTCGCCGCCGATCGCGGTGACGAGCCGCGCGTCGAGGCCGAGGCGCCGCCCGGCGATCGCGAGGAGCAGGCCCTTGCCGCCGGGGTGCACGTCGAAGGACTGCGCCTGGACGGCCTCGCCGACCTCGGGCAGCTCGTCCGAAACCACGACGTGGTCGGTCACCGCGCTGCCGACCACCACGACGGCGCCCACGGTTTCGCCGGCGGGCTCGGCCACCACGGGCTCGACGTCGTGGACGCAGCGTTCGGCCAGCACGCCCAGCGTCCGGGTCTCGATGGAGCCGCGCAGGCTGCGGACCGTCGGCGGCGGGTACTCGCTCGAGACGCCGACCAGCGCGTGCAGGGCGTCCCACCCCTCGGCCAGCGCGCGGCGGCGCTCCCCCAGGTCGTCGGCGTACAGGCGCTCGATCTCGGGGCGCTCGCCCACGCGCGCGCGGAGGACACCGAGGGCCAGCGCGGCGTCCGCGATCAGGAGGTCGGCCGGGTCGAGCGCGGCGACGGCGGCGGTCACGACGTCGACGATCGCTTCGCCTTCGGAGGCGCCGGTCTCGCTGGTGCGGCGGCGGACGGCGGGCAGCTCGGCGAGCAGGCGGACGTCGACCTCGGTGGCGTCGAGGCGCTCGACAGTGAGCCCGCTGCGCGTCCTCAGCTTGAGGAAGACGCTCCGGACGCCCTCGACGGTGGCGTCGTATCTCGCCATCGCCTCAGCCTACCCCTCGGATGTCACTTGCCCTTCTCCGCATGGCACTTGCGCGCCGCGGTCCCGCCACTCGTCGCAGCGAAGCCGCCAAGTTGCTCCATTCGGCCCGTTTGAGTCCGGCGTTCAGCGTCCCCTGATCACACAAAGGGCGTCGACCTGGGGCCACTTCTTGATGTCATCGCCTTGTCAATTGACATCGTTACAGGGCAAATGCCAACCTGAGGTTGCTTCATCGACCGTCGGGAGGTCGTCATGCAGCTCAAGAACACCCCGCTCAGCCTGCGGAAGGCGACACCGCGCCCAGCGCGTGTCACTCGGGCGGCATTTGCCGGAACGATGGCACTGGGCCTGGTCGTGGGCGGCTGCGCGGTGCCGGCGCGGAACATCGTCCCGGCCGGCGGGGACCGGGTCGTCGTGGTCGTCAGCGGGACGGCGAACGAGCCGCGGGCCGCCGTCACCGACGCCGTTCTCGCGGTGCTGCGCGACGCCGCGAACAGCGGGAACGTCTCGCAGCAGGGCTCGGGCAAGAGCAGCGTCGTGCTCGTCTCGGCCGCGGACGGCGGGGACCGGCGCTCGGTCGTGCTCACCCCGCGGCGGGCCGACGGTTCGCTGGAACACGGCCTTTCCCGGCCGTCGCTGATCGACCGGAACGTGGCGAGCGCCGCCGACGCGATCGGCGCGACCACCGCGCACAAGAGCGGGCTCGACCTGCTCGCCGGCATCGCCGACGCCGTCCGCGGGGTGCCCGCCGGGACCCTGGTCGTCGACAGCAGCGGCCTGAGCACCGGCGGCGCGTTCGACCTCCGGCAGGTCG
>NZ_JAAGNB010001379.1:0-3306 GCF_010550475.1 Amycolatopsis sp. SID8362 | reverse complement strand
CCGCCGGTTCTTGTCCGCGTTCGCGTTCGCGGCCTAGCGTCGGGTCGTCTTTCGATGCGGAGGTACGCATGAGTTCTGGGGACCTGAGCCGCCGCGCGCTGCTGCGCGCGAGTGGCGTGGCGGCGGCCGGGGCGGCGATGGGGATGCTGCCCGGCGTCGCGTTCGCCGACCAGCCGGGCGGCGCCGGCAGCCAGACCCGGACCGTCACCGGCACGCTGAAGCCGGACGTCCCGGACTGGTACTACCTGCCCGTCGACGTCCCGCGCGGGGTGCGGCAGATCGACGTCGTCTACTCCTACGACAAGCCCCCGGTCCCGGCCGGCACCCGCGGGAACGCCTGCGACATCGGGATGTTCGGGCCGGAGGGCCACGAACTGGGCAACGCCCGCGGCTTCCGCGGCTGGTCGGGCGGCTTCCGCGACCGCTTCTCGATCAGCGCGTCCGAGGCGACGCCGGGTTACCTCGCCGGCCCGATCAAGCCGGGCCGCTGGCACGTCATCCTCGGCCCGTACACCGTCGCGCCGCAGGGCTTGAACTACCAGGTGGACATCACGCTCACCTTCGGGCCGGACGCCGCGCCGTTCGTCCCGAAGCCCGCGCCGGAGACCGCGCCCGCCCGGGAGCGCGGCCGCGCCTGGTACCGCGGCGACGGCCACCTGCACACCGTCCACTCCGACGGCCGCCGCACGCCGGAGCAGCTGGTCGCCGACGCGCGCGCCGCCGGCCTCGACTTCATCGTCTCGACCGACCACAACACGTCCAGCTCGCAGCTGGTCTGGGGGCAGTACGCCACCGACGACCTGCTGATCCTCAACGGCGAAGAGGTGACGACGCGGTCCGGGCACTGGCCCGCCATCGGCCTGCCCGCGGGTACCTGGATCGACTGGCGCTACCGCGCGGCCGACCCCCAGGACTTCCGCCGGTTCACCGACCAGGTGCACCGCGCGGGCGGCCTGGTGACCGCGGCGCACCCGTTCGCCAACTGCTTCGGCTGCACCTACGAGTTCGCGTACGAGATCGCCGACCTGGTCGAGGTCTGGAACGGCCCGTGGACCCAGGACGACGAGGCCAGCGTCATCCACTGGGACGGCCTGCTGCGCGGCGGCCGGTTCATCCCGGCGATCGGGGACTCCGACGCGCACAACCCGGAGCAGCGGGTCGCGCTGCCGCACACGGTCGTGCTCGCCGACCGGCTGCGGCGCAAGGAGCTCCTGGCCGGGCTGAAGGCCGGGCGCTCGTGGCTGGCCGAGTCGGCCGCGGTCCAGCTGGACTTCACGGCGTCCGGCGGCGGCCGGACCGCGGGCATCGGCGACCGGCTCCCGCTCGGCACCGGGGAGCCGGTGACGGTGCGCGCGGTGGTCGGCGGCGTGCCGGGGACGACGGTGACGTTCCTGGACCAGCTCGGCCCGGAGCACACCGAGACCGTCGGCGACGCCGGCGCGGCCACGGTCACCTGGACGACCTACCCGCGGTACTCGCGGTGGGTGCGCGTCGAGGTCCGCCGTCCGTCCGGCGGTCCGAACACGACGGTGCCGAACGCGATGGTGGCGCTGTCGAACCCGATCTTCCTCGGCGCCTGAACCTCCAGCCGACGTGCCGCGTCCTGCTTTTGGCAGACTGGTGCGAACGGGTGAAGGCGAGGCAGGGTGCGCGGGTGTGGCCTGAAGGTGGCGATCTTCCTGGGGGCGGTCGTCGTGCTGACCGCGGGGATCGTCGTGGTGGTGGTGCTGACGCGCAGCCCGGTGCGGACGCCGGGCTGCACGGTGGCGCAGCCGGGGCAGAACGGCTACACGTTCACGCCGGAGCAGATGAACAACGCGGCGACGATCTCGGCCGTCGGCACGAAACTGGGCCTGCCCCCGCACGCGGCGACGGTCGCGCTGGCGACGGCGTTGCAGGAGTCGAAGCTGCGCAACCTCGAGGGCGGTGACCGCGACTCGGTCGGGCTGTTCCAGCAGCGGCCCAGCCAGGGCTGGGGCACGGTGGCGCAGCTGCGCGACCCCGTCTACGCGGCGACGGCGTTCTACGAGAAGCTCGAGAAGCTGCCCGGCTGGGAGACGCTGCCGATCACCGAGGCCGCCCAGGAGATCCAGCGCTCGGGGGTGCCGGACGCCTACGCCCAGTGGGAGTCGCAGGCCCGCGCGATGGCCGCGGCGTTCAACGGCCAGTTCCCGGCCACGCTGACCTGCCGCAACCTGACCCTCGCGGCCCCGGCCGACCTCGCCGCGACGGCCACGGCCGAGCTGGGCACGGCGAAGCTGAGCGGCGCCCACCCGGCCGCGCAGGGCTGGACGTACGCGAGCTGGCTGGTCGGCCGGGCGGAGGCGCTGGGCGTGGACAAGGTGAGCTTCGCCGGGCAAACGTGGACGGCGGAGTCCGGGGCCTGGACCCAGGACTCCGCCGCCGGCGCGGACCTCTCCCTGCACCAGGCCCCGGCACCCCAGCCCAGCGAGTAGCCGTCACTTTCGTAGGGAAAGTGATGCGGAGGGGCGCACTCCGGATCACTTTCGTAGGGAAAGTGCGGCCTGGGGGCGGACCGGGCGCGTGGCCTGGGCCCAGCGGACCGCCGGGCCCATCGCCCAGCCGGCGGCGAGGAAGAGCGCGCCCAGCAGCAGCCAGCCCGGCAGGCCCCAGCCGATCACCACGGTGGACAGCAGCACCGGCCCGATCGCGCGAGCCACCGACACTCCCGTGCCGAAGAAGCCCTGGTACTGGCCCTGCTGGTCGGCCGGCGCCAGCGCGAAGCCGATCTCCCACGAGCCCGCCGACTGCAGCATCTCGCCGGCCACCTGCACCAGCGCGCCCACGACCAGCACCGCGAACGCGATCCACGGCGACGTCCCCGACGCCGAAACCGCGAAGGCCACGCAAGAGGCGAGCAGCAGCACCCCGGACCGGCGGACCATCCGCGCCGCCGAGCCGGTGCTCGCCAGCCGCCCGGCCACCCGGACCTGCAGCAGCACCACCACGACGGTGTTGAGCACGAACAGCGCGGACACCGTCCAGCCCGGCGCGGCCGTGCGTTCGACGATCCACAGGGGAATCGCGACGCTCAGCAACGGCATGCGCAGCAACAGGATCGCGTTGAGCAGCGTCACCAGCGCGTACGGGCGGTCGCGCAGCACGGCCAGCTTCGGCTCGCCGGTGCGCGGCGCCGCCACCGGCACGGCGGGCAGTGCGAGCAGGAGCGCCGCGGTGACCGCGAAACTCGCGGCGTCGAGCACGAACACCGTGAGGTACGCCGACGCCGTGTCGGCCGACAGCGCGAGCCCGCCCAGCCCGGCGCCGACGGCGAGCCCGGCGTTG
>NZ_JAAGNB010001333.1:0-1972 GCF_010550475.1 Amycolatopsis sp. SID8362 | reverse complement strand
CGCGACGCTGGGCCGCCGGTCCGCGGCGCGGCTGGAGCAGGCGCTGCGGAAGGAAGCGGCGACGGCCGAGCGGGAGCGGCTGGCCCGCTCGATCCACGACAGCGTGCTGCAGGTGCTCGCCCGGGTCCGCAAGCGCGGCAACGAGGTCGGCGGCGAGGCGGCGGAGCTGGCGAGGCTGGCCGGCGAGCAGGAGATCGCGCTGCGGTCGCTGGTGACGACCGAGCCGCTGACGCCGAACGACAGCGGCACGGTGAGCCTGCGCGCGGCGCTGCAGCTGCTCGCGACGTCGTCGGTGCAGGTCTCGACACCGGCGGACGACGTCGAGCTGCCCGCGCGCGTCACCGAAGAACTCGTCGCGGTCACCCGCGAAGCACTGGCGAACGTCGAGAAGCACGCGGGCCCCGGCGCGCACGCGTGGGTGCTGCTGGAGGACCTCGGCAGCGAAGTCGTGGTGAGCATCCGCGACGACGGACCGGGCATTCCGGACGGCGTTCTCGAGCGAGCGGCAGCGGAAGGACACCTCGGCGTGGTGGAATCCATCCGGGGGCGGGTCCGCGATCTCGGGGGGAGCGCGACCCTCGACACCGCGCCCGGCCAGGGCACGGAGTGGGAGGTCAGGGTGCCGAGCACGAGGGGTGCGAAATGAGCGAGCCGCGGATTTCGGTCATGGTGGTCGACGACCACCCGATCTGGCGCGACGGGGTGGCCCGCGACCTGACCGAGCACGGCTTCGACGTGAAGGCGACCGCGCCGGACGCCGACGCGGCGCTGCGCATCGCGCGGACCGTCCGGCCGGACGTCGTGCTGATGGACCTCAACCTCGGCACCACCTCGGGGGTGGACGCCACCCGGGAGATCACCGCGGCGCTGCCGTCGACGAAGGTGCTGGTGCTCTCGGCGAGCGGGGAGCACAAGGACGTCCTGGAGGCGGTGAAGGCCGGCGCGTCCGGCTACCTGGTCAAGTCGGCGTCCGCCGCGGAGCTGGTGGACGCCGTGCACCGGACCGCGGCGGGCGACCCGGTGTTCACCGCCGGGCTGGCCGGGCTCGTCCTCGGCGAGTACCGGCGGATGGCCGACGCCGGCGACACCACGGGTGCCGAGCCGCCCCGGCTGACCGAGCGCGAAACCGACGTCCTGCGTCTGGTCGCGAAGGGGCTGACCGCCCGGCAGATCGCCGAGCGGCTGGTGCTGTCGCACCGGACGGTGGAGAACCACGTGCAGTCGACGCTGCGGAAGCTGCAGCTGCACAACCGCGTCGAGCTGGCCCGCTACGCGATCGAGCACGGCCTCGACGAGGAGTGACCCTCACGGCAGCACGGCGAGGCCCGACCAGTCGCTCGTCGGCAGGGCGGCCGCGCCGAGGCGCCACCGCGGCTCGCCGGGGTGCCAGGCCCCGATGACGCCGTCTGCGAGCACGAGGTCGCCGTTCCCGGTCCAGTCGAGGCCGCCGCCGCGCTTGAGGTGCTCGCTCACGTACGGCATGCCCGGCGCGTGTTGCCAGGTCAGCGTCTCCGTGCGGAGCAGCCAGACGTCCCGGATCTGCGTGCTCGTGCCGCGGTAGGCCGGGTTGGCGAAGTCGATCGCGATCAGGCTGCCTTCGCGCGACGGGGCGACGGTCAGCAGGCCGCCGATCGCCGGTCTGGTGAGCTGCTTGCGGCCGTGGTCGCGCAGGTCGACGAGGGTGAGGTCGGTCAGGCCGTCGAGCAGCATCCGGTCCCCGGCGACGGCGAGGATGCGCGGCGCCTGCTCGACCGTGCGGCCGGTCGCCGGGTCGATCAGCGCGTCGGTGGACTCGGCTGCGCCGGAGTTGATGGTGATCAGCAGGCCGTGCGCGGTCTCGGCGCGGACCTGGGTGCGGCAGCTGGCGGGCTGGCCGCGGTCGGGCTCGCCGTCGCCCAGCGGGACGTGCTCCAGCCGGCAGGCGTCCGGCGCGTCCTGCCGGATCAGCCACACGCCCGTGCCGGCCGCGTCC
>NZ_JAAGNB010001280.1:0-3052 GCF_010550475.1 Amycolatopsis sp. SID8362 | reverse complement strand
CGTGGTCGCCGAGCGGGGCCGGGGCGCCGAAGACCGCCAGCGCGGCGTCGCCGACGAACTTGTTGACCAGGCCGTGGTGCCGGTCGACCTCGTCGACCACCACGGTGAAGAACCGGTTGAGCAGACCGACGACCTCTTCGGGCGGGCGGCTCGCGGCCAGCGCCGTCGAGCCGACGAGGTCGACGAACAGCACCGACACCGTCCGCACCGTGCCCCCCAGCTCGGTGGCCGTCCGCATGGCCTCGACCGCGACCTCGTGCCCGACGTGCCTGCCGAACAGGTCGCGCAGCCGTTCACGCTCGGCCAGCCCGGCCGCCATGCCGTTGAACCCCGCCTGCAGCAGGCCCAGCTCGGTGCCGTCGTAGACCGGGATCTCCACGGCGAAGTCGCCCGCCCGGACGCGGCCCAGCGCGTTCTGGACCGACGTGATCGGGTTGACCACCGCGCGGGCGGTGAACACCGTGACCAGCAGGCCGAAGCACAGCACGACCAGCCCCAGGGCGATCACGGACACCGCCAGCTTCGTGGTCGAGACGTCGCCGCGGACCCAGGCCAGCACCGCGGTGACCACCAGCCCGGCCACCGGCACGCCGGTGCCCAGGCACCAGAACAGCAGCATCCGCAGGTTGACGCCGCCGGTGACCGGGCGCGGCGGCGTCGTGCCCGCCAGCGCCAGCGCCGCGTACGGCCGCAGCGCGAACTCGCCGAACAGGTAGGCGATCGCGCAGACGACGACGGCGGCGAACGCCACGACCAGCAGCTCGGTCAGCACGACGGCCGGCTGCACGAGCGCCGCGAGCCCGCCGAAGACCAGGGTCGCGAGCCCCCACAGCACGGCCTGCACCATGGTCAGCCGCAGCGGGACGCGCAGGCTCGCGGTGCGTTCGGCGTCGGTGGGCCGGCGCCCCTCGGCCGCCCAGCGCAGCGTCCGCAGCGCGCCGCCGGTGCCCCACAGCGTGCCGGCGACGACCGCCGAAACGACGTACACGGGCACCGCGATCGCCGTCACCCGGACGAGGTCGCCCGACATCCCGGGCGCCGGCATGAGCAGCGCCGCGAGGCCGACCACGACCAGCGCGCCGATGACGTTGGTGGCGATCAGGGCGGCCGTGAGCAGGCGCTGGACCCGCCGTCGCAACGCCGCGAGGTTCTGGTCCAGCGGGCCGAGCAGCCCCGAGCCGTACGGCAGCGGTTTCACCGGGTGAGTGTACAACTGTTCACTCAGATGCAGGCTGGCGGGCGCCGAAGTATGTGTTACGGTTGGTAACAGTGAACTTCGGTAACACCTGACGAGGAGGTCGGCCATGACGAGCATCGGCGAAGCGGGCGTGTCGGACCGGGAAACCGTGGCGCGCCGCCTGCTCGACTCGTCCGAGCAGCTCTCCTACGACCCCGTCAAGGAGGTCGACTGGGAGACGCCGCTGGACACGGACTACCACGGTGCGAGCCCGGAGTGGAGCACGCTCTACGGGACCTCCTACTGGGCCGAAATGACTCCCGAGCAGCAGCGCGAGCTGACCCGCCAGGAGGCGGCGTCGGTGGCGAGCACCGGGATCTGGTTCGAGATGATCCTCCAGCAGATGGTGCTGCGCGACTTCTACGCCAAGGACCCGACCGACCCGGCGTTCCAGTGGGCGCTGACCGAGATCGCCGACGAGTGCCGCCACTCGATCATGTTCGCCCGCGGCGCCGCGAAGCTGCGGGCACCCGCGTACCGGCCGCGCCGGTTCGTCGTCGAGCTGGGCCGGATCTTCAAGGCCACCGCGACCGGGGAAGCGGCCTACGCGGCGATCCTCGTCGCCGAAGAGGTCCTCGACGTGATGCAGCGCGACTGGATGCGCGACGAGCGCGTCGTCCCGTTCGTGCGGACCATCAACAACATCCACGTGGTCGAGGAATCGCGGCACATGAAGTTCGCCCGCGAGGAGACCCGCGAACGGCTGGCAGGTGCCGGCTGGCTGCGCCGCCAGATCAACGGCTTCGTCGTCGCGGTCGCGTCGTACTTCATCGTCACCAGCATGGTGAACGCCAAGGTGTACGAGAACGCCGGCCTCGACGGCAAGCGGGCGCGGCGCGAGGCGAAGGCGAACGAGCACCACAAGTCGATGCTGCGCTCCAGCTGCTCCGGGCTGATGGAGTTCCTGCACTCCGCCGGGCTGCTGACCAAGCCGTCGCTGTGGTTCTACAAGCGCGCGAACCTGATCTGACATGGCCTTCGCGATCACGCAGACCTGCTGCGCCGACGCGTCCTGCGTGTCGGTCTGCCCGGTCAACTGCATCCACCCGACGCCGGACGAGCCGGACTTCGGGACGACCGACATGCTCTACGTCGACCCGGACACCTGCATCGACTGCGGTGCCTGCGCCGACGCCTGCCCGGTCGACGCGATCTTCCCGACTGGTGCCCTCACCGGGCCGCTCGCGGCGTACCCGGAGATCAACGCGGAGTACTACGCGGAGCGGGACGTCCTGGCCGAGGCCACCGTCGCCCCGAACTTCCACCGGTGGGCGCCGCCGTCGTTCGCCCGGATCCTCCCGAGCGACTTCGCGCCGCTGGACGTCGCGGTCGTCGGCACCGGCCCGGCGGGCATGTACGCGGTCGAGGACCTGTTGCTGCACACCAATTCCCGGGTCACGCTCATCGACCGGCTGGCGGACGCGGGCGGCCTGGTCCGCTACGGCGTCGCGCCCGACCACCCGTCGACGAAGAAGATCGGCGAGACGTTCGCGCGCTTCCACGACCACCCGCGGCTGCACCTGCGGCTCGGCGTCGAGGCGGGCCCCGAGCTGGCCGCGCGGCACGACGCCGTGATCTGGGCGGTCGGCGCCACGGAGGCCCGGCCACTCGGGATCCCCGGCGAGGACCTGCCCGGCAGCCTCCCGGCGGCGTCCGTCGTCGGCTGGTACAACGGCCACCCGGACCTCGAGCCGGACGCGGTCGACCTCTCGGCCGAGCGGGTCGTCGTGGTGGGCACCGGCAACGTCGCCCTCGACGTCGCGCGGATCCTGACCGCCGACCCGGCGACGCTGGCCGGCACGTCGCTCGCCCCCG
>NZ_JAAGNB010001227.1:0-6165 GCF_010550475.1 Amycolatopsis sp. SID8362 | reverse complement strand
GCCGCCGACGCCGGCGCCGGCGCCGCCGCCGGTGCCGACGCCGCCAGCGGTCGCGCTCAATGTCCCTGGACCGTTGATGGTCAGCGTGGCGCCGGTGGTCCGGATACCTGCGAACCCGGCAGCGCCGGTGAGGGTGAGGGTGTGGTTGGCGAGGCTGAGGGTGACGGTCCCGCCCGACGGGATGGCCAGGCCGGGACCGGCGAGGTTGGTATAGGTGATATCGGCACACAAGGTCACAGTGCCGCCGCCGCCCGCCGCCGCATCGACCGCCGCTTGCAGGCTAGGACCGTCGGTGATGGTGCAGCCTGCGGCCAGCGCCGCAGGTGCCGTGGTCAGCGATGCCCCCCCCAGCACGAGCACGCTCGCGGCCGCCGCGGCTGTTCGGGACCGCCAGGTTTGTCCTCGTGCACCGCGGTGTCGCTGGATCAGACCCGGTTGCTTGTCCATGTCATGCCCTACTGTCACTGGAATCATCCCGCTTTCACGTTGCCGATTGGCCATCCCGAACCGGGAAAATGAGGGGTCCCGGCATCTGGCGCGGGGATAAGAGTCAGGCCAGACTCTAGGCTGGCCTACGGGTACCGGCAACCCGATGCCCCGATTCGTCGGCGAGCGCTACAGATCTCCACAATGGCACCGGCAACGCCGCCGCCCACCCCGGCAATAATCGGCAACGCGCCAGTGACCAGCGCCAACCCTCGCCCAGGCCCGGCGACATCGACCTGACAACAGCGGCGGGCCCGCCCGGCAAGCGCACCGGATTTGCCTTCCAGCCTGATCAAACAGGAAACTGGGCGTGCCCTTCCGGACGCTGCCGAATTCGAACGGGGTCTGTAAAACGAGCGGTGGTGCGCCGCGAGGCGCTGTTTCATCCGGATGGAGGTGAAAGACCTTCGTCGCCTGGCCGTCGTAGCGGTTGGGTGAAGTGGGCGGCAGCCTGATCCACGGGACGGTGGGGAGGGTGGGAGCAGCCGCGACGAAGTCGGGTCGGCCCAGGACTGCCGGATGGGTCGGGCCCGGTGAACGATACGGGAAGGCATACGCGAGGAACCGGTGTTGAGGCCCCTTAACGTTGGGACCAGCTCAAACTCGGCGGATACGGGCTGGGGTGCGGTGCGTACCCGACTGTCTTCTGGACGGTTGGGGAACTCTCGGGTGGATGCCACAGGTCCGGCTCGGGAGGTCACGGTGAAGGACTACGGCGTAGCCGTGACGAGGCCGCAGGGGTAAAGCCGGGTGCCTAACCCGTTGACCGGATGACAGTGAACGCGGGAACCGCCCGCGTCGCGCTCCATCCCGTGCCGTCATGCCAGGGCGGTCGAGGTGGATAGGTGCGTCGCCTGCCGAAGGGCGCGGGTGGGGCGGAGCCGTCGTAGTACTCCGAGGCCGGGAGAGCCGGCCGCATGGGGAAGGGCGGCAGCGTGTCAAGCAAGGAGAAGACTGCAATGTCCGAAGACACGCCGGGGAATCCCGGCGTCGCCTGCTGGCCGGATCCAGATTCGGCGTGGCGGGCGGTACGGAAGATGCAGCTCAAGTTGCATCGTTGGGCGAGCGAGGATTCCGCTCGCCGGTTTGATGATCTGTTCAACCTGGTCTGCGACCCGGCGTTTCTGGTGATGCGCCCCGGGTCTGGTGCAGGTCTCGTTGTCTGTCACCGAGCCCGGGCGGGCTCGAGGGGTTGATCGTAGCGTGACGCTCGGTGGTCGGCTTCGGTCTGGGCTGGGGTGCGGTGGCCGAGTTCGCCGTGGATGCGGCGATGGTTGTACCAGTCGACGTATTCGGCGACGGCGATCTCGACATCGCGGACGGATTGCCAGCCGCGGCCGCGGGCGATAGGATTATGAATGAATTCGCCCTTGAACAGTGAGTTGAATGCCTCGGCCATCGCATTATCGTAGGAATCCCCGCGTGAACCGACAGAGGCGACGACTTCGGCTTCCGCCAAGCGCTCGGTGTAGCGGATGGCTCGATATTGAACTCCGCGGTCGGAATGGTGGACGAGGCCGGTGACGTCTTGTCCGGCTCGTTTTCGCGCCCAGATTCCCATCTCGAGAGCGTCGAGGGCGAGGTTTGTGTGCAGGGAAGTCGATACCTGCCAGCCCACGACCATTCGGGAGAAAACATCGATGACGAACGCGGCATACACCCACCCCGAAAACGTCCGGATATAGGTGATGTCCGCGACCCAGAGCTGGTTCGGCTGATCGGCGGTGAAGCGGCGGTCGACCAGGTCCGCCGGCGAAGGCGAGGCAGCAGCGATGGTGGTCCTGGGCCGCCCGCCTCGCCGTAGTCCCTGCAGGCCCTTCTGGCGCATCAGCCGCTCGACCGTGCAGCGGGCCACGCGGATTCCCTCACGGTTGAGCTGGGCATGAATTTTCCGCGCCCCGTAGGCGCCGTAATTCTCGCGGAACACGCGCTCGATCTCAGTGAGCAGTTCCGCGTCCCGCGCAGCGCGTTTCGACGGTGCACGCTTCTTGGCTGCCCAATACGTTCTCGGGGCGATCTGCACGCCCGCGTCGTTCAAGACCGCGCAGATCGACTCGACCCCGAGCTTCTTCCCCTCAACAACCCGCTCGCGACGGCCGTCGACATAATCGACGACCACCGCGAGCGGAACCTCCCGCCAATGCGCGGAATCGTCCGGAGTTACTTGATTTTGCGGTCGAGCTCCGCGGCGGCGAAAAACGCCGAAGCCGTCTTCAAGATCTCGTTTGCCCGCCGCAGCTCACGCACCTCGCGCTCCAGCTCGGCGATCCGCGCCGCATCGTCGCTGGTGCGACCGGGCGCCGTGCCAGCGTCGATCTCGGCGCGCTTGACCCACGTCCGCAAGGCCTCCGGGTGCACGTCCAACTGGCCCGCGACCCGGCGGATCGCCGCCATCCGCTGCCCCTCGGCCGCGATCGCGTCCAACGCCATCCGCGTCGCCCGCTCACGCAGCTCGTCGCTGTACTTCTTCGGTGCCGGCATGCTCTCATCCTCCCTGGGATCAGAGCCTGCACAGAACCCGGGGCGCATCACTGGTGCACGCGTTCGAGCGGGTGGCCACCAACTCCGGAGCGCGGACGCCCGGGGTCGATCGGGTCACGGTGACCCACATCAGATCCCGGATCGGGGTGGAGGTGTTCCTGAACGACGTGCGCGAGCAGGTGAAGGCGCGCACGTTCCAGCCGATGCCGGTGCGGCAGGTGATGATCCCCAAGGCGTCCGGCAAGATGCGGGCGCTGGGGATCCCGACCGTGACGGACCGGGTTGTTCAGGCGGCACTGAAACTGGTCCTGGAACCGATCTTCGAGGCGGACTTTCTGCCCTGCTCGTACGGGTTTCGCCCGAACCGGCGGGCGCAGGACGCCGTCGCGGACATCCAGCACATCACCACTCGCGGCTACGAGTGGGTGCTGGAAGCCGATATCCAGTCGTGCTTCGACACCATTGATCACGTGGCGTTGATGGACAGGATACGGGACCGGATCAAGGACAAGAAGGTCCTCGCGTTGATCAAGGCGTTCCTCAAGGCCGGGGTCATGACGACCACCGGCGAACGGGACAACACCTGGACCGGCACCCCACAGGGCGGGATCTTGTCCCCGCTGCTTGCCAACATCGCTCTGTCGGCACTGGACGAGTATTTCGATCGCCAGTGGCGCCAGTCGATGAGCACCTGGCATCAACGGGATCGTCGCCGCAGGCAAGGACTCGGATGCTGGAAGCTGATCCGTTACGCCGACGACTTCGTCGTCTGCGTCAAGGGTGAACAACAGCATGCCGAGCAACTGCGCGACGAGGTCGCCGAGGTGCTCGCCCCGCTCGGGCTGCGCCTGGCACCGGAAAAGACCCGCGTGGTGAGCATCGACGAGGGTTTCGACTTCCTGGGTTTCCATATCCGGAGGATGCGGAAACGGGGAACGATGGACCTGCACTTCGTCTACACCGTGCCGTCCCGGAAAGCGACAGCCGCTATCCGGGAACGAATGCGGTGGCACACCCGCAGATCGACTCTGCACGAAGACCTCGACGAACGCCTACGTCATGTCAACAGGTCATTGCAGGGATGGGCGAACTACTTCCGTCACGGCGTCTCGAACGCGGTGTTCTCCCAGATCGACTACCACGCCTGGCGTCGGATAGGGACCTGGATACGCCGCAAACACGGACGCATCTCCTGGCGCGAAGTCCAGCACCGATTCTGTGACCAGGGCTGGCGCTACGCCCACAACGGAGTTGTCTTCCGCGGCGCATCCAGCGTCGCGGTCACCCGCTACCGCTACCGCTACCGCGGAACCCGGATCCCGACCCCGTGGACCACCACCCGGCCAGCTACCGGAGGGTCTGCCCAGACTTCGGTTGACATCGGAGCTGACTGTTTCTCAGGCCGCTGACGCGGTCGTATAGATGGTCTCAAACTCGACCGGGGTGAGCTTGCCCAGCCCCCGTTGCCGACGTTTGCGGTGGTACTTCGTCTCGATCCAGGACACGATCGCCAACCGGAGCTCTTCTCGGGTGCGCCAACGCCTTGTATCGAGAACATTCTTTTGCAGCAACGAAAAGAACGACTCCATCGCGGCATTGTCACCACACGCCCCGACCCGGCCCATCGACCCGGTCAGCCCGTGGCTACGCAACAGGCGCTGGTAGGCCGCCGACCGGAATTGGGCGCCGCGGTCGGAGTGGACCACGACACCGTGCGGGTCGCGCAGTGAGATCGCGTTGCGCAGCGCGCTGACCGCGAGTGAGGCCCGCATGTGCGAGGCGATGGAATATCCAACGATCTTGTTGGAGTAGCAGTCCTTGACCGCACACAGATACAGCTTGCCCTCACCGGTGGGGTGCTCGGTGATGTCGGTCAGCCACTTGGTATTCGGCGCGTCGGCGGTGAAGTCACGGCGCACGAGGTCGTCGTGCACCGGCGGCCCCGCCTTCTTGGGCTGTCCTTTCTTCTTGGCGTGCAGCGAGAAGATCTGCTGCATCGAGCAGATCCGCCAGACTCGGTTCTCCGAGGCGTCGGCCGGGTCGTCAGCATGGATCTCGAGCGCCGCGTTGATCAGCTGCGCGTCATCCCAGTCCCGCTGCGAGACCGGCGCCGAACACCACTGGTAGTACGCCTGCCGGGAGAATCCCAGCACCCTGCACGTCACCGCGACCGGCACCCGCACGGGGGCGCCGGCCGCGGCCAGTTCACGGACGAGCGGGAAGGCTATTTTCCCGGCAGGTTGCCCTGCGCCAGATAGGCCGCGGCCTTGCGCAGGACCTCGTTCTCCTGCTCCAGCAACCGGTTGCGCTTACGCAACTCGCGCAGCTCGGCCGATTCCTCGCGGGTCACTCCGGGCCGGGCGCCGTCCTCAACATCGGCGGCGCGCAGCCAGTTGGCCAGGCACGACTCGGAGATCCCGAAATCCTTCGCGACCTGCTTCAACGGGGTCTCGCCGCGGCGGGCCACGGCCACGACATCGTCACGGAACTCACGGGGGTAGGGCTTGGGCACGGTGACATCCTTCCAGGCGAGGCCGGAGCCTCACAGGTGAGGTGTCAACCAAACCCTGGGCAGACCCCAATTCCTTCCCGCTGTCAGTGACTGTCGAGATTGCTGGCAGCGGGAAGGGGGTTTACGTCGGGCCTCTGTATTTTAGCAGGTGGCACTAAGAGCTTGTCTCATGTGGTTAGTTTGCGGAGTTTCTTGTAGCAGGTGAGGCCGGCTCCGAGGATGAGGAACGCGAGGAAGTGCTCAGCTTTGCGTTCGTAGCGCAGGGTCAGGCGGCGGTATCCGGTGAACCAGGCCATGGTCCGTTCGATCACCCAGCGGTACTTACCGAGTTTGTCCTTGGATTCGATGCCTTTGCGGGCGATGCGGACCTTGATGCCGCGGTCGCGGAGCCAGCGTCGCAGGACAGGCTGGTCGTAGGCCTTGTCGGCGTGCAGCTTGGCCGGCTTGCGGCGCCGCGGACCACGGCGGGAGCGGATCGCCGGTATCGCCATCACCAGCGGCTTGAGTGCGGCCGAGTCGTGCGTGTTCGCGGCAGAGACCGCGACGGCAAGCGGCAGCCCGGCGCGGTCGGACAGGGCATGGATGGGTCAGCCCAGACTTCGGTTGACACCGGAGCTGACTGTTTCTCAGGCCGCTGACGTGGCCGTGTAGATGGTCTCAAACTCGACCGGGGTGAGCTTGCCCAG
>NZ_JAAGNB010001172.1:0-5801 GCF_010550475.1 Amycolatopsis sp. SID8362 | reverse complement strand
CGCCGCAGGTCTTCGCCGGGTTCGACCCCGAGTTCGTCGGCCAGCAGCGCGCGCAACCCGGCGTAGCGCGCGAGCGCTTCGGCGCGGCGCCCGGACCGGGCGAGGGCGCGGACCAGCCGTTCCCACAACGACTCCCGCAGCGGGTGCTGGGCGACGAGGTCGGTCAGCTCCGCGACGAGCCGCGCGTCGGGGACGAGCCCGGTGTCGAGGTCGATGCGCTGTTCGACGGCGAAGAGGTGCCGTTCGGTGAGCAGCGGCTCCCATTCGGCGGCGAGCGCGGGCGACCCGACCCCTTCCAGCGGCGTCCCGCCCCAGGTCGCGAGCGCGGCGGTGAGCAGCGCCCGCCGCTGCGCGGGATCGCTCGTGGCGGCGGCTTGGTCGAGGGCGCGCAGGAACCGCAGCGCGTCCACCCGGGACGGGTCGACGACCAGCCGGTACCCCTCCGGTTCGGTGACGACGACGTCTTCGCCGCAAAGCCGGCGCAGGCGCATGACGTAGGTCTGCAGGCTGCCCCGGATGTGCGCGGGCGGCGTCTCACCCCACACCCCGCGCGCGAGCGCGTCGATCGACACCAGCCGCCCCGCGGCGAGCGCGAGGGTCGCGAGCAGCGCCCGCTGGCGCGAACTGGTCAGCACGACCGGGGAACCGCCGACGCGCACCTGGAACGGGCCGAGCAGCCGGATGTCGATGGTGGTCGCCCCCAGATCAGCCGTCGCGCGCCGCCGGGCCCGCGAGCGGGCCCCGAGGAACGCAGCGTGGCATCACTCGGCCGGGCGCTCAAGCCACTTTGCGAAATTGGGCGGAACCGGTCCCGGGCGCGGGGTTGGGCCGAGCGGGTGGGGTGCGGGACACGGGAGTTGGCGGTGGGTGACTTTCGGTTCGGGAGCCGGGTGTTCGGGGGCGGGGATCGGTTCGGCGCACCGGGGGCGGATGGGCGGCCGGGTTCGCTTCCGCCGCACCGGCCCGGCGTGCGGCCAAGCGGCGACAACCCACGTCGCGTGTCCGGTCGGTCCTTACCGGCCCGGTTCGCTTCTGCCGTACCGGCACGACGCACGACCTGAACGGCGGCGGCTCACCTCGCCTGCCCGGTCGGCCCCTCCCAGCCCGGATCGCTTCCACCGCACCGGCACGACGCACGACCCGAGCGACGACAGCTCACCTCGCCTGCCCGGTCGGCCCCTCCCAGCCCCGATCGCTTCCACCGCACGAGCCCGAAACGCGCGGCGGCTGCCAACCTCGCCGGACCGGGCAGGTCACCTGCCGCCCCTGATCGCTCCTCCCCCACCGGCCCGGACGCGCGAAAGGGCCCCGCGCGGTTCGCGCGGGGCCCTGCCGGAAAATTCGCTCGCCTGACCAGAGGTCGCCCCCTGGGGACCCCCTGATTTCACGTTACCGCAGGGGTCCGACAGTTTTGGCCGGTCAGCTCTTCTTCGCCGCTGTCGACGGCCGCCTGGCCGGTGCCTTGGCTGCGGTGGCCTTCCGGGCCGTGGTCGTCTTCGCCGCCGTCGTCTTCGCGGCAGTCGTCTTGGCCGCGGTCGTCCTCGCAGCGGGCTTCGCCGCCGTGGTCTTGGCCGCCGCCGGCTTCGCCGCTGTCGTCTTCGTGGCCGCCGCCCTCGTGCGCGTGGTCGCCGGCTTCGCCGCCGCTGGCTTCGCCGCCGCCGCGCGAGTCCGCGTCGTCGCGGGCTTCGCCGCCGCCGCGCGGGACGTGGTCGTCCGGGACGCCGCCGCGCGCTTCACCGGCGCCGCCTTGGCCAGCTTCTTCGCGCCCGAAACGACGTCCTTGAACGTGGTCCCCGCTCGGAAGGCCGGCACGTTCGTCTTCTTGACGCGCACGGCCTCGCCGGTGCGCGGGTTCCGGGCCGTCCGGGCCGCGCGGGCGCGCTTCTCGAACACGCCAAAGCCGGTGATGTTGACCTTCTCGCCCTTGTTGACCGTCCGGATGATGATGTCGACCAGACCGTCGACCGCCTCGGAAGCGGCCTTCTTGTCGCCCAAGCGCTCCGACAGCGCCTCGATCAGCTGGGCCTTGTTGGCCATACCAGTCCTCCAAGAAGGGAGTACCCGTCCACGGCCCGGTCGGCCGACCAGCACACGGTATTACCAAGGCAGCACAAATTCCAAACGGTGCGCGGACCTTTTCCCTTGCCCCGGGGCGGGTTTCGCCTCGCGGAGAAGGCCTCAGGAGGGCCGTTTGACACAGTTTCGGCGTGCCTAAAAAAGAAGCGGGATCCCTTGCCCGGCAAGGGATCCCGCTCAAAACCGGACTAGCCGGCCGTGATCGGCGTCGTGGTCGGCTTCCAGGACGGGCGGGCGCCCTCGAAGGCATCGATCTCACCGGCATGGCGCAACGTGAGAGCGATGTCGTCGAGGCCCTCCAGCAGCCGCCAGCGGACGTAGTCGTCGATCTGGAAGGGCGCGGTGAAGTCCTTGGCGCGCACGGTCTTGGTCTCGAGGTCGACCGTGACCTCCGTGCCGGGCTCGTTCTCGAGCAGCTTCCAGAGCAGTTCGACGTCGTGCTGCTCGCACTGCGCGGCCACCAGGCCGCCCTTGCCGGAGTTGCCGCGGAAGATGTCGGCGAAGCGGGCGGAGATGACGGCCCGGAAGCCGTAGTCCATCAGCGCCCAGACGGCGTGCTCGCGGGAGGAACCGGTTCCGAAGTCCGGCCCCGCGACCAGCACGCTGCCGTTCTTGAACGGCTCTTGGTTCAGGATGAAGTCCTCGTCGCCGCGCCAGGCGGCGAACAGGCCGTCCTCGAAGCCGGTCCGGGTGACCCGCTTGAGGTAGACCGCCGGGATGATCTGGTCGGTGTCCACGTTGGACCGGCGCAGCGGCACGCCGACGCCGGTGTGCTGGGTGAACGGTTCCATGGCAGTAGCTCCTCGGGTGGTCAGCGGGCGGCGGTCAGCAGGTCTTCCGGCGACGAAAGCGTCCCCCGGACGGCCGTGGCGGCGGCCACCAGCGGCGACACCAGGTGCGTCCGGCCGCCCTTGCCTTGCCTGCCCTCGAAGTTGCGGTTCGACGTCGACGCGCTGCGCTCCCCCGGCTTCAGCTGGTCCGGGTTCATGCCCAGGCACATCGAGCAGCCGGCCTGCCGCCATTCGGCGCCGGCCTCGGTGAACACGGTGTCGAGGCCCTCGGCCTCGGCGGCCTTGCGGACGCGCATCGAGCCGGGGACCACCAGCATCCGGACCGAGTCGGCGACCTTCCGGCCGCGCAGCACCTCGGCCGCGGCCCGCAGGTCCTCGATCCGGCCGTTGGTGCAGGAGCCGAGGAAGACGGTGTCGACCGCGATCTCCCGCAGCGGCGTGCCGGGCTTGAGGTCCATGTAGGACAAGGCCTTCTCGGCCGCGACGCGGTCGTTCTCGTCCGGGATCAGCTCCGGGTCGGGCACCTCGGCGCCCAGCGGGAGGCCCTGGCCAGGGTTGGTGCCCCAGGTCACGAACGGCGTCAGCTCGCCGGCGTCGAGGTGCACCTCGGCGTCGAACTCGGCGCCTTCGTCGGTGCGCAGCTGCCGCCAGTTCTCGACCGCCGCGTCCCAGTCGGCGCCGCTCGGCGCGTGCGGGCGGCCCTTCAGGTACTCGAACGTCGTCTCGTCCGGGGCGATCATCCCGGCCCGGGCGCCGGCCTCGATCGACATGTTGCAGACGGTCATCCGGGCTTCCATCGAGAGCGCCTCGATGGCCGAGCCGCGGTACTCCAGGACGTAGCCCTGGCCGCCGCCGGTGCCGATCTTGGCGATCACCGCGAGGATGATGTCCTTCGCCGTGACACCGGGGCGCAGCTGCCCGTCGACGGTGATCGCCATCGTCTTGAATGGACGGAGCGGCAGCGTCTGGGTGGCCAGGACGTGCTCGACCTCGGACGTCCCGATGCCGAAGGCGATGGCGCCGAACGCGCCGTGCGTGGAGGTGTGGCTGTCGCCGCAGACCACGGTCATGCCGGGCTGGGTCAGGCCGAGCTGCGGGCCGATGACGTGCACGATGCCCTGCTCGGCGTCACCCATCGGGTGCAGCCGGACACCGAACTCCTTGCAGTTGCGGCGAAGGGTGTCGACCTGGGTGCGCGAGACCGGATCGGCGATGGGGAGCTCGATGTCGACGGTCGGGACGTTGTGGTCCTCGGTCGCGATGGTCAGGTCGGGGCGGCGCACCGGCCGCCCGGCCAGGCGGAGGCCGTCGAAGGCCTGCGGGCTGGTCACTTCGTGCAGCAGGTGGAGGTCGATGTAGAGCAGGTCCGGTTCGGCGCCTTCCCCTCGGCGCACGAGGTGGCTTTCCCACACCTTCTCCGCCAGTGTGCGGGCCTTGCCGGTCGGGCTGGTCATCTCCGGCTCCTTCCACGGTTCGACGTCGGAACTCGGGCGCGCACCGCGGGGGCGAATGCGAGCCGCGAAGGAGGGGCGCAGCTCGAGTTCAGGGTTTTCCCAGATACTGGACTTCCCAAAGTGCGGGACGCTAGTATCGGGTCGTGGGACAGCATAGCGGTATCGGAGTACTGGACAAAGCAGTGGCCGTGCTGCAGGCGGTCGCGGACGACCCCTGCGGCCTCGCGGAACTCTGCACGCGGACCGGTCTGCCGCGCGCCACCGCGCACCGGCTCGCGGTCGGGCTCGAGGTGCACCGGTTGCTGCGCCGCGGTCCGGACGGGCGCTGGCGCCCCGGTACCGCACTGGCCGAGCTGGCGGGCGGCTCGACGGATCCCCTGCTCGACGCGGCGGGCGTCGTGCTCCCGAAGCTGCGGGACGTCACCGGCGAAAGCGTGCAGCTCTACCGGCGCGACGGCGTCCAGCGCGTGTGCGTCGCCACGGCGGAACCGCCGAGTGGCCTGCGCGACACCGTCCCGATCGGGTCACGCCTGCCGATGACGGCCGGCTCGGGCGCGAAGGTGCTCGCGGCGTGGGCCGACCCGCACACGCAGCGCACGATCCTGGCCGACGCGGTCTTCGGCGAGCGCACGCTCCTGGAGGTGCGGCGGCGCGGGTGGGCTCAGAGCGTGGCCGAGCGCGAACCCGGCGTGGCCAGCATTTCGGCGCCGGTGCGCGATTCGGCGGGAACGGTCGTGGCGGCGGTGTCGGTCTCCGGCCCGATCGAGCGCATCGGCCGCAAGCCGGGCGCCCGCTGGGCGGCGGACCTCCTCGCGGCCGCGGACGCGTTGCAGGAACGGCTTTAGGACCGCGTCAGCGCTCAGGCCTGACCGGTTTCGAAGCGCGCCACCTTGCCGTCGCGAACCGTGAAGGCCCATCGGGTGCGCATCGCGCCCCACGTCGAGTTGGCGTAGTTCGCCACGAACTCCCGCCCGTCGCCGGTCGCGGACTCGACTTCGAGGTGGCCGTGGCTGGAGAAGATCTCCCGCTCGGTCCACTCCCCCAGGTCGCGCTCGGTGCCGTCGTCGGACATCGTCGCGTCCGGGGTCAGCGCGGCCCGGAACGCCGTGCGGTCGCCCGCGTTCAGCGCGTCGACGAAGGCGCGCACCGCGGGGTCGCCGATCGGATCCGTCATGGGCCCATGGTGCACCGTTCGGGGGAACCTCGCGAATTCCGCGTATTCGGTGACGGCGGTCACGTCTCTTATCCGACAGCTCCACGGAGGGGGACCACGATGTTGAACCGGCGGGAATTGGCGATGTTGCGGGCGGTCGGGGCCGGCCGCGCCGAACTGACCTGCAGCTGCGAACCGGACCTGCGGGTCGACGGCCTGCCGTGCTGCGACCAGGCGACCGCGCACGAGCTGGCGCGGGCGGGCCTGATCCGGCCGGCGCGGGTGGTCGCCGTCGGGCAGTGGGCGCGGGCGGAGCTCACCGACGAC
>NZ_JAAGNB010001123.1:0-2569 GCF_010550475.1 Amycolatopsis sp. SID8362 | reverse complement strand
ATCGCCCGGTCCGCGCCACCCGGAACGGCGCTGGCGGTCACCAACTACGCGAGCAACCTCCGGCGGCTCGGCTACACCGACGACGACCTTTCCGGCGGCGGCAGCGACCGCCTCATCGACGCGCTCGTCGCCCACGGCGACCCGGCCACCGTCGCGGCCCGGCTGCTGGCCCATCGCGACGCCGGCGCCGACCAGGTCGGCGTCTACCCCCTCGGCGACGAGCCGGTCGCCACCCTCCTCGCGGTCGCCGACGCCGTGCAGGCCGTCAAGGCCGGGTGATCGGTGGTCAGGCGGGGATCGCGTTCAGCTGCCGCTCCCAATCCGGGTACTTCGCGAGCTTCGCCTGGTGCAGCGAGACGATCTTCGCGCCCGTCTCGGGGTCGGCGTCGTCGGTGAACCGCACCGCCGAGAGCCGCGCCAGGCGCGGCAGGACGACGTCGTCCCCGGCCAGGTGCACGGGGTCGTGCATGTACCGCTCGAGCGCGGCGAGGTCCGCGACGCCGACGCAGTAGGCGTGGGTGAAACCGTCGGCCGGGTCGCCGAGGTCCCGGCCGACGGTGCCGAACGCCGCGGACTCGACGCCCGCCGTCCGCCGCATGGCTTCGAGGACGGCTTCGCGCCCGTCCTCCGTGACGTCGTCGCGGAAGCGGAACCGCAGCAGGTTGACGATCATGGCTGTCCTCCTAAAATGAACTAGTGAGTTCAAATTAGCGAACCGCTGCGGTCGTTGTAAACTACGTCCATGACCAGGACAGGTGGCCGGATCGACAAGCAGCAGGCGATCCTCGACGCCGCGTTCGCCGTCTTCGCCCGCGCCGGCTTCGACGCGGCGAACGTCCAGGAGATCGCCGACGCGGCCGGGGTGGCGAAACCCACGGTCTACAACCACTTCCAGGACAAGGAGACCCTGTTCCGCGCCGCGCTCGCCGCGGCCGCGGAGCAGGTCGCGGCGGCCAATCTCGCGGCGGTCCAGCGCATCGCCCCGGACGGCGACCCGCGCCGGACCCTCACGCGCGCCGCCCGTGCGCTGGCGCGCCGCTGCTGCGACGAGCAGTCCCGCGCCCTCCGCACGCTCACCTACGCCCAGCTGGGCCGGTTTCCCGAGCTGCTGACCGACGTCCACGCGGTCACCGCCGGGCGGCTGGGCGACGCGCTCGCGGACCGCCTCGCCCGGCTGGTCGTCGGCGGGCAGCTGCGCCACTGCGATCCCGCGGTCGTCGCGGAGCAGTTCCTCGCCCTGCTGACCGGCCCGCTCGAACGCCGCTCGCAGCTCGGCACCCGCCGTCTCCCGGCTGCCGAGATCGACGCGGTCGCCGACAACGCCGCCGAAACGATCGTGCGGACCTTCGCCGTCTGAGCCGGCTCAGGCTTCGGGGCGCGCGGTGATCTCCGCCGCGTTCGCCCGGATCCAGTCCAGCAACGGCGCAAGGGCCGCCACCGACCTCCCGACGCACCAAACCGTGCCACCGCAACGATCGTGCGAACCTTCGCCGCCTGAGCCCGCTCAATCCTCCTGACGCGCGGTGATCTCCTCCGCGTTCACGCGAATCCAGTCCAGCAACGGCGCGAGGGCCGCCGCCGCGCCGCGGCCCAGTTCCGTCACCGAGTAGGTCACCGAAGGCGGCTGGCCCCCGCCGACCTCCCGGTGCACCAAGCCGTGCCGCCGCAACGACTTCAGCGTCGCCGCCAGGCTCTTGTCGCTGATCCCCGCCACCACCGCGCGCAGCTCGTGGTAGCGGCGCGGTTCCGCCAGCAGCGCGGTGAGCACGAGGATCGCCCAGCGGCCGGCGAGGTGGCCCAGCACCTCGCGCGCCGGGCAGTCCTTGTGGAACACGTCACCCACCACGCCTCCCCCACGCCCCCCGCCTGCGCGCTCAACCACGGGTGAGCCGCTCACCCCGGGGTGAGCGTCTTCCGCGCCACCCGCGCTCTCCGTAGGTTAGCGCCCTGCTCACGACCACCAGGAGGAGACTTGCCGACCGCACTCGTCACCGGAGCCGCCCGCGGGCTCGGCGCCGCGATCGCCCGCCGGCTCGGCGCGCAGGGGCACCACGTGATCGTCAACTACCGCGCGAACGCCGCTCGGGCCGCCGAAGTCGTCCGGGAGATCAAGGTCGCGGGCGGCACCGCCTCGAGCGCCCAAGCCGACGTCACCGACCCGGCGGCCGTCGACACGCTCGTCGCCGGCATCGGGCGCCTCGACACCGTCGTCGTCAACGCCAACACCGCTCCTCCCCCGTTCGCGTCGCTGGCCGAGCTGTCCTGGACCGCGTTCGCGGCCAAGGTGACCGGTGAGCTGGCCGGCGCCTTCCACATCACCCAGCGCGTCCTCGAGCCGATGCGGGCCCAGGGCGGCGGCCGGATCATCTACATCGGCAGCACCGCCGCGGACTACGTCGGCCAAGGGCGGCTCGCGCACGGCACCGCGAAGTCCGCGCTGGCGACCTTCGCCCGGCACGTCGCCGCCGAGTCCGCCCGCGACGGCGTCAGCGTGCTCGTCGTCGCGCCCGGAGCGGTCCGCACCCCGGCGACCGAGGGCGTGCTCGACGGTGAACGCGGCGCCGTCATC
>NZ_JAAGNB010001071.1:0-5294 GCF_010550475.1 Amycolatopsis sp. SID8362 | reverse complement strand
CCTGGCCCACCGGCTCGTCGCCGAGGGCGCCGGGCCGGAGCAGCTGGTCGCGCTGCGGCTGCCGCGTTCGGCCGACCTCGTGGTGGCGGTGCTCGCCGTGCTCAAGGCGGGTGCCGGGTACCTGCCGATCGACCCCGCCTACCCGGCGGCCCGCATCGAGGCGATGCTCGCCGACGCGGACCCGGTGTGCGTCGTCGACGACGTCGCCGCCGACGGCCAGCCAGACACCGCCCCCGGCGTCCGCGTCGACCCCGGCAACACCGCCTACGTCATCTACACGTCGGGCTCGACCGGCGTGCCGAAGGGCGTGCTCGTCCCGCACGCCAACGTCACGCGGCTGTTCTCGTCGACCGCGCACTGGTTCGGGTTCGGCGAGCAGGACGTCTGGACGCTCTTCCACTCCTACGCCTTCGACTTCTCGGTGTGGGAGCTGTGGGGTGCGCTGCTGCACGGCGGCCGGCTCGTCGTCGTGCCCGCCGACGCCGTCCGCTCGCCGGAGGACTTCCTCGCGCTGCTGGCCGAGCAGCGGGTGACCGTGCTGAACCAGACACCGTCCGCGTTCTACCGGCTGGGCGCGCTGCCGTCGCCGCCGCTGAGCTTGCAGTACGTGATCTTCGGCGGCGAAGCGCTGGACGCGTCCCGGCTCGCCGAGTGGCGACGGCGGCACCCGGACGGCCCGGCGCTCGTGAACATGTACGGCATCACCGAAACCACCGTGCACGTCACCTACCGCCTGCTCGACGAACACGGCCCGGCCACCGCCGGCGTGCCGATCCCAGACCTGCGCGCGTACGTCCTCGACGCCGACCTCGAGCCGGTGCCGCCCGGGGTCACCGGCGAGCTGTACGTCGCCGGCGCGGGCCTGGCCCGCGGCTACCTGAACCGGGCGGGCCTGACCGCGTCGCGGTTCGTCGCCGACCCGTTCGGCGCGCCCGGCACGCGGATGTACCGCACCGGCGACCTGCTGCGCTGGACCGCCGCCGGCGAGCTGGACTACCGCGGCCGCGCCGACCAGCAGGTCAAGATCCGCGGCTTCCGCATCGAGCTGGGGGAGGTCGAGGCGGCGCTGAGCGCGCACCCCGACGTCACCGGGGCCGCGGTGCTCGCCCACGGCACCGGCGACGCGCGCCGGCTCGTCGCCTACCTGACCGGTGCGGTCCCCGGCACGACAGCGCTGCGGGAGTTCCTCGCGCGGTCGCTGCCCGCGCACATGGTCCCGGCGGTGTTCGTACCCCTGGAGAAGCTGCCGCTGAACGCCAACGGCAAGCTGGACCAGCGTGCGCTGCCCGAGCCGGGCGCGCGCACGGAAACCCGGTACGTGGCCCCGCGCACGGACGTCGAGACCACGCTCGCCGGGGTGTGGTCGGCGGTGCTCGGCGTAGACCGGGTCGGCGTCGAGGACAACTTCTTCGGCCTCGGCGGCGACTCGATCCTCAGCATCCAGGTCGTCGCCCGGGCCCGGCAGGCCGGGCTGGCGGTGTCGTCGAAGGACCTGTTCCGGCACCAGACCGTCGCCGAACTCGCCCGCGTCGTCACCGCCGGCGCCCCGATGCCGCCCGTCGCGCCGGAACCCGGCGGCCCGGCGCCGCTCGGGCCCATCCAGTCGTGGTTGTTCGAGCACCTGGCCGAGCCGTGGCGGCTCACCATGTCCGTCCACCTCGTACTGTCCTCAGTGGACGTTCCCGCGCTCGGCTCCGCATTGCGCCGCGTCGCCGAGCGTCACGACGCCCTCCGGATGCGGTTCTCCCGCGACGACGGCGGCTGGACCCAGGAGCCCGCCGAAACCGAGGACGCCGAGCTGCTGCGGCATGTCGATCTGTCCGAAGTGGACGACGTACCCGCCGCCATGCACGCCGAAGCGTTGCGCGCTCAGACGTCGCTCGACATCGTCGCCGGGCCGGTCTGGCGCGCGGTGCTGTTCACCTTCGCCGATCACCCGCCGCAGCTGTTCCTGACCGCGCACCACCTGGTGATGGACGGCGTGTCGTGGCGCGTCCTCCTCGCCGACCTCGACCGCGCCTACCACGGCGAAGCACTGGAACCGGTCGGCACGTCGTTCACGCACTGGGCCCGCACCCTGGCGGAGCACGCGAAACAAGGCGGCCTCGACAACCAGGTCGCCTACTGGGAAACCGCGTTGCGCGAGGCGCCCACGCGGCTGCCGGTCGACCGCTCCGGCCGCGCCACGACCCGCTCGGGGCGCGAGGTCTCGGTGTCACTCGGCCGGACCGAGACCGCGGCGCTCCTCCAGGACGTGCCCTCGGCGTACCGGACCGAAGTCAACGACGTCCTGCTGAGCGCGCTCGGCCGGGTCCTCGCCCGCTGGACCGGCCACGAGCGGGTCGTCCTCGCGATGGAAGGCCACGGCCGCGAGGAAATCGCCGCGCCGCACGAACTGTCCCGCACGATCGGCTGGTTCACCGCCCAGTACCCGCTCGCGCTCACCGTCCCCGGCGGCGACTGGGGCGCAGTCCTCAAGAGCGTCAAGGAACAGCTGCGCGCGGTGCCGGACAAGGGTGCCGGGTACGAAGCCCTGCGGTACCTGAGCGACGCCGATTTCCGCGACCACCCGACGCCGCGGATCTCGTTCAACTACCACGGCCGCTGGGACGTCGCGAGCGACGGCGACGGCTGGTACCGCGGCCGCGGCGAGAGCCTCGGGCACGACAGCGACCCCGACGGTCTCCGGCCGTACCTGCTCGACGTCGTCGGCGTGGTCGAGGGCGGCGAACTGCACTTGACCTGGGAGTACTCGACCGAAGTCCACGACGAGAGCACGATCCGCGCCCTCGCCGAAGAGACCTTGGAAGCCCTGCGCGGCATCATCGCCCACTGCGCCGGCGCGGGCGGGCGCACGCCGTCGGACTTCCCGCTGGCCCGGCTCGACCAGGCCGGCGTCGACCGGCTGGCCGGCGACGGCCGCGACGTCGAGGACATCTACCCGCTGACCCCGCTGCAGGCGGGCATGCTGTTCCACAGCCTGGTTGACCACGGCTCGAACGCCTACTTCGACCAGTTCCGGCTGCGGCTGGCCGGGGTCGCCGACCCGGCGGCGCTCGCCGAGGCGTGGCAGAGGGTCGTCGACCGCACGCCGATCCTGCGCACCAGCACCGTGTGGGACGGCGTCGACGAACCGCTCCAGCGCGTCCACCGCGACGTGCGCGTCCCGGTCACACACCACGACTGGCGCGGCCGCACGTCCGAGGAGCAGCAGGCGGCACTGGCCGACCTGCTGGCCACCGACCTGGCCGCGGGCATGGACCTGACCGCGCCGCCGCTGATGCGCCTGGCCATCGCCCGGCTCACCGACGACGAAGTCCAGCTGCTGTGGACCTCCCACCACGTCCTGCTCGACGGCTGGAGCACGGCGCAGGTCTTCGGCGAAGTCGTCGAGCAGTACACGGCCATCGCCGAGGGCCGGGCCGCGCGGCTGGTGCCCCGCCGTCCGTTCCGCGACTACCTGGCCTGGCTCGCCGAGCAGGATGCCAGTGAAGCGGAAAACCATTGGCGTGAAGCACTTTCCGGGTTCACGACGCCGACGCCGCTGCCGTACGACCGCCGTCCGCGCGAAGCCCACCGCGCCGAGTCCGCCGACGCCGTGCTCGTCGAGCTGACCCCGGCGGAGTCGGCCGGCGTGCACGCCGCGGCGAAGGCGGCCGCGCTGACCGTGAACACCGTCGTGCAGGGCGCGTGGGCGCTCCTGCTGTCCCGCTACGCCGGGGAATCCGACGTGCTGTTCGGCACGACGGTGTCCGGCCGCCCGGAGAACCTGCCGGGTGTGGAGAGCATGATCGGCATGTTCATCAACACCGTGCCGACCCGCGTCGAAGTCCGAAGTGGACAGCCGGTGGCCGCGTGGCTGCGCGAGCTGCAGGCGGCGCAGGCCGAGGCGCGCCGCCACGACTTCCTGGCCCTGTCGCAGGTGCAGGCGTTCTCCGGCGTGCCGGCGGGCACCGCGTTGTTCGACAGCGTCGTGGTGTTCGAGAACTACCCGATCGAGGACAGCGGGCAGGACGGCGTGCGCGTGGCCGACGTCGATTCCCTCGACACCACCAGCTTCCCGCTGAACCTGACCGCGTACCTGCACGACCGGCTGGGCCTGGAGCTGTCCTACGACCCGCGGTTGTTCGACGAAGCCACCGCGCGGCGGCTGGCCGGGCAGCTCGCCGGGTTCGTCCGCGCCTTCGCCGCCGACCCGGAGTGCCGGCTCGGCGCGCTGTCGTCGTTGACCTCGGCCGAGCGGTGCGACCTGCTGGCCTGGGGCCGCGGCGAGCCGCGCGAGGTCCCCGCGGGCACGATCCTCGACGTGTTCGAGGCGACCGCCGCCCGCATCCCGCACGAGACCGCGCTCGTCTTCCGCGACACCGTCCTCGACTTCGCGGAAGTGGACGCGCGGGCGACCCGCCTGGTGCGGGAACTCGTCGACCGCGGTGCGGGCCCGGAGCGCGTGGTCGCGGTGGCGCTGCCGCGCTCGGCCGAGGCCGTCATCGCCGTCCTGGCGATCTTCAAGGCGGGCGCGGTGTACCTGCCGATCGACCCGGACCTGCCCGAGGAACGCGTGCGGTTCCTCCTCGACGACGCCCGGCCGGTGGTCGTCCTCGGCCGTCCGACGCAGCCGGCGCCGCCTCCGGCACCGGGCCGGCCGAGCGCCGACACGGCCGCGTACGTCATCTACACCTCCGGCTCGACCGGCACGCCGAAGGGTGTCGTGGTCGAGCACCGCGCCTTGATGAGCCTCCTCACCGCGCACCGGGGCGCGTTCTTCGGCCACTCGCGGCAGCGGTTCGCGCTCACCGCGTCGCTGTCCTTCGACACGTCGTGGGAGGGCCTGCTGGCGCTGGCCGACGGGCACGAGCTGCACGTGCTCGACGACGACACCCGGCTCGACCCGGCGGCCGCCGTCCGCTACCTCCACGGGCACCGCATCGACCTGCTCGACCTCACCCCGGCCTACCTCCGCCAGCTCGTGGACGCCGGGCTGCTGACCGGCGAGCACCGGCCCGGCACGGTGATGGTCGGCGGCGAGGCGACCGGCGAAGCGCTCTGGCGGGAGCTGGCCGCGTCCGGCGTCACCTGCCTCAACTACTACGGCCCGACCGAGGTGACCGTCGATGCCGTGCGCACGCCGGTGACCGGCGACCGGCCGCTGATCGGGCGGCCCCTGCCCAACCTCAGCGCGTACGTGCTCGACGACGGCGGCGAACCGGTGCCCGCCGGGGTGCCGGGGGAGCTGTACCTCGCCGGGCCCCAGCTCGCCCGCGGCTACCTCGGCCGCGCGGGGCTGACCGCGGACC
>NZ_JAAGNB010001023.1:0-3776 GCF_010550475.1 Amycolatopsis sp. SID8362 | reverse complement strand
ACCGCCCGTCGACCTGCGCGGGGGCCGCGGCGCGGCCGGGGTGTGGCTGTCCGCGCTGGCGGGCGGCGATCCCCGCGTCGAACTGCCGCTGGACGAGCTGGGCGTGCTGGCCGACGCCGTCTCGCGGTGGGACGGCGTCGCCGACACCGACGTCGTCGACGGCCGGGCGTGTTTCCGGCTGGCCGAAGTCGGCACCCTGCGCCGTCCGGGCGAGGACGATCCGGACGACCAGACCGGGGACGGCACCAAGTGGCAGCTGCAGTTCCTCCTACGGTCGACGGCCGATCCGAGCCTGCTGCTGTCGGCGGGGCAGATCTGGTCGGGCGAGGCGAACGGCCTGGTCCGGGACCCGAAGGGGCTGTTGCTCGCCGAGCTGGGCCGCGCCGCGCTGATCGAGCCCGTGCTGGCGCCTGCCGTGCGCCGGACGCGACCGGCCGAGCACGACCTGACCGTCGAGGAAGCCGAACAGTTCCTCACCACGGGCGCGAACCGGCTCGTCGAGGCCGGGTTCGAGGTGCAGCTCCCGGCCACCTGGGACGGCAGGCGCCGGCTCGCGCTGCGGCTGTCGGTCAGCAGCACGCCGTCGGAGCAGGTCGTCACCCGCAGCCGGGTGGGCCGCGACGAGCTGGCCGCGTTCCGCTGGTCGCTCGCGGTGGGCGACGCCGAAATCGGCGAGGAAGAGCTGGCCAGGCTGGTGGCGGCGAAGACCCCGCTGGTGCGGCTGCGGGGCCGGTGGATCAGCGTCGACCCGGATCGGCTCCGCGCCGGGCTCGAGTACCTCCGCCGCGACCCGCACCGGCGCCCGACCGCCGCCGAGCTGCTGGAACTCGTCCAGCTCACGCGCGAAACGCCGCTCCCGGTCACCGACGTCCGCGCCGACGGCTGGGTCGGGGACGTCCTGGCCGGGCGGGTCCACCAGGCGCTGCGGCCGGTCGAGCTGCCGTCGTCGTTCCGCGCCACGCTGCGCCCGTACCAGCAGCGGGGCGTCGCCTGGCTGGCGTTCATGTCCTCGCTCGGGCTGGGCGCGTGCCTCGCCGACGACATGGGCCTCGGCAAGACCGTCCAGACGTTGGCGCTCGAGGCGCTCGAGCGAGCGGACCGCGAGCGCACCCCGACGTTGGTGCTGTGCCCGATGTCGCTGGTCGGCATGTGGCAGCGGGAGGCGGCGAACTTCGCCCCGGACCTGCGGGTCCACGCCCACCACGGCGGCGACCGCCTGCACGGGACCGCGCTCGCGGAGCGGGTGGCCGCGGCCGACCTCGTCGTCACGACCTACGCGACCGCGGCCCGCGACGCCGGCGAACTCGAGACGGTCACCTGGCGGCGCCTGGTCCTCGACGAAGCGCACGCGATCAAGAACGCCGACACCGCGACGGCCAAGGCGGTGCGGCGGTTCACGGCCGCGCACCGGCTCGCGCTGACCGGCACCCCGGTGGAAAACCGGCTCGCGGACCTGTGGTCGGTGCTGGACCTGCTCAACCCCGGGCTGCTCGGCAGCAGGTTCGAGTTCCGGCAACGGTTCGCCGTCCCGATCGAGCGCCGGGGCGACACCGAAACGGCCGCCGCGCTGCGCAAGATCACGGGGCCGTACCTGCTGCGCCGGGTGAAGACGGATCCCGTGATCGTGCCCGAGCTGCCGGAGAAGATCGAAATCCGGCAGGAGTACCGGCTCACCCGAGAACAGGGCACGCTGTACCGCGCGATCGTCGACGAGATGATGACGAAGATCGAGAACAGCCAGGGCATCAAGCGCCGGGGCAACATCCTCGCCGCGATCACGAAACTCAAGCAGGTCTGCAACCACCCCGCGCACCTGCTGCACGACGGATCCCCGATCGGCCGGCGCTCGGGCAAGGTCAGCCGGCTCGAGGAGATCCTGGCGGACATCCTGGCCGCGGGTGACCGGGTGCTGTGCTTCACGCAGTACACCGAATTCGGCCACCTGCTCGTGCCCCACCTGTCGGACCGGCTCGGCACCGAAGTCGCGTTCCTGCACGGGAGCCTGGCGAAAGGCGCGCGAGACGCGATCGTGGACCGCTTCCAGGCGGGTGACGGCCCGCGAATCCTGTTGCTCTCGCTCAAAGCGGGCGGCTCCGGGCTCACGCTGACCGCCGCCAGCCAGGTCCTGCACCTGGACCGCTGGTGGAACCCGGCGGTGGAGAACCAGGCCACCGACCGGGCGTTCCGGATCGGGCAGGGACGCACCGTGCAGGTCCGGAAGTTCCTGTGCCCGGGCACCATCGAGGACCGCATCGACACCTTGATCACCAAGAAGCGCGCGCTCGCGGGCATGGTCGTGGGCGAGGGCGAAAACTGGCTCACGGAACTGTCGACGGACGCGCTGCGCGGCATGCTCACGCTGGGGGAGGACGCGCTCGATGACTGAGCCCCTCGCGTGGTGGCCGACCCGCTTCATCCGGGCGCTGACGGCGGTCGGCGTCCTCCTGCCCGCCGTCAGGGAAGGGCGCGTCGTGTCCTTGACAGTCGGCGCCGGGCGCGTCGACGCCGAGGTGCGGGACGAGCGGACCCACCAGGTGCGCATCGGCCTGACGGCGTTCGGGAAGACGGAGTGGGCGGCGATCACGCACGCGCTCGCCGCGAAGGCGTCGCTGACGGTGCAGCTGCTTGGCGGCGACCTGCCCCGCGACGTCGAACAGGTCTGCAAAGCGGTCCGGCTGCCGTTGTTCCCGTCGTCGGCGCGGGAGGTGTCCTTGGACTGCACGTGCCCGGCGGCCGAGGTGCCGTGCGGTCACCTGAACGCGGTGTTTTCCGCGCTGGTGGCGCGGGTGAGCGAGGACCCGTTCACCGTTCTCGCGCTGCGGGGACGGGACCGCGAAGCGTTGCTGGAGGAGTTGAAGAACCGGCTCATCTCCGCGGAGCGGGACGACACGTTCCCGGCCCTGACCGAAGTCATGGACACCTTTTTCGACAGCGGCCCGATCCCGGGCTTGGCCGGCCCCCGAACGGCGTTCGACGCGGTGCTGGACCAGGCGCCGCCGTTCGCGATCGACGAGGAGGTCGTCGAGCTGCTGCGGCCGGCGTACCGGGCCCTCACCGAGCGCCTTCGCTGACCCACGGTCGGCGCACCGGCGACGGATCTGGTGCGGTGACCGGATGCGTTCGTCGGGTTGCGATGGCGGTGTCTGCGACGGGCCCGGCAAGGCAGCACCCGACCCCAACGACCCCGGCGGCCAACTCACCAACCGGAACGGCCAACTCACCGACCGGAACGGCCAACTCGCCGGCAGGTGGGTGAGTTGGCCGTTCCGGTACGCGAGTTGGCCGCTGCGAGCGGTGAGTTGGCCGTTCCCGCTGACCACGGAGATCGGCACGAGCGAGTTCCGCTGAACGCGCTCAGCCGGCGAAGCGCTGCGACGTCTCCAGCAGCAGAGCGTGCACGAACGCCTGGGGCAGGTTGCCGCGCAGCTGACGCTGCCGGACGTCGTATTCCTCCGCCAGCAGCCCCGGCGGGCCGCACGCCGCGCGGTTGCGCTCGAACCAGCGCAACGCCGTGGCCCGGTCGCCCTGCTGCCAGTGGGCCAGCGCCATGATGAAGCCGCACAGCAGGAACGCGCCTTCGGCCTCGCCGGGGGCGCGGTCGTCCGGGGCGAAGCGGTAGACGTAGCCGTCCTCGGTCAGCGTCTCCTCGACCGCGGCGAGCGTGGCCCGGGTGCGTGGGTCGTCGGGTGGCAGGGCGCCGCGCACCGGCGGGAGCAGCAACGCCGCGTCCGTACCGGTGTGCGCCGGGCTGCGCCGCCACGCGCCGTGCGGGTCCA